>DASZGW010000100.1:0-60310 GCA_035938475.1 Candidatus Udaeobacter sp. | reverse complement strand
AGCGGATGCGCGATCAGCCAGGCATCAGCGTCATTGATGACGATGAAACTCAAGGGGAAAAGTCGCCCGGAAGCGATGGAAATGCTTGGCGCATTCCACGATCTGGTCACAAATGACGCAACGGAAGCCCCCAAAGCGTTGGGTGATCTCCGTGTTATGAAAGGCGTGCGAAATTTTCCGCAACGGGTCAAATGCGCGATGCTCCCGTGGCGGGCAGTGGAACAAGCATTTGAACAGCGCGCCGGCGAAGCAACGGTTTCAACCGAACCGGCGTAATCGCGCGTTGAACGCATGCTTTATATGGTCATCGAACGCTTCAAAGACGCGCCTGCGATTTATCAGCGTCTGCGCGAAAAAGGCCGGCTGATGCCCGAAGAACTCGAGTACGTTTCGAGCTGGATTGATGTCGATTTGAAAATCTGCTGGCAACTGATGCGCGCCGAAGACGAGTCACTGTTTGAGCGCTGGATCGACAATTGGAAAGACTTGGTGGACTTCGAAATCGTTCCTGTCCGCACGTCAGCCGAAGTGCGAGAAATGATGGAAAAACAACTGTAGGGACAAGCCGTCGGCTTCCCATCGAACTATAGGCGAAATCTGTGCGCTACCCTTCGTGCAGGGCGATGCTGGCGCCCACCCAGGTTTTGTCGATGTTGAAATCGACGCCCATCATCCTGCTCTGACTCAGTCGGACAAGATTGTTGACCAACGTGGGATCGCGGTCGCTCTCCGGCCAAACAAACATCATGCGAATTTCGGCCTTCGATTTCTGGCCATCAACCGTTGGCACGAACGCGGCGTAATCGACTTTCCTCTGCAAAATCCATTCGTGCGGATTCTCCAGAGCAGCGATCTTCTCGCGTGTCGGCTCCATGTCCACGCCGTGACCGGCAAACGAGTAAAGCGGTTTCAAAACGTAACTATCGATCATTTCGCTGGCCGGGAGTTCGTCGGCAAAAAACGCTGGTGATGTGTGTTCAGTCTTTAGAAACGGCAGTGAATGTTTGCTGATCCTGAAGTACCAATTCGGATGGCCGACCCATGTGACATCGAGATTATCTTGAAACCGGAATGGCAGATTCAAATCGGGTCTCTGAGTTAGCTCATCGAAAATTACCCGGTTGTAAATCCGCTCGATCCGCACTTCGCGTCCATCGCGATCGTAAAATAATTCGCGACCGCGCTTCTTGATTTTCGTCACGCAAACCGGGCGGATACCGAGAAGGGTTTCAGTGGCAGCGAAATCGATCCGCGTTTTTTGCTTTTCCGGCTCGATCTCGAGTAGGACGACATTTTCTGGAGCTGAATCGGCGATAATTGTGCGTCGCAACAGATGGAGATACGCCTCGTCTTTGATTCCGCCGAACGAGGATGTCCAGTTGCGCGGAATGGCCGGATACGCCTTGCGAATGCAGCCCAGCAACAGTAACTGAAATCCGAACAGGCTCGGGAACGCTTGCAATTCAATCAACCGTGAGACGAGCCGGTTTTCTTCTTCACAAATCGCGAAGTCGACAACGAGAAAGTTTGGATGTGCCGACTCATTTGGAACTTCCAATCCCTTCGGAACCGCCGATGCCGCGTGCTGTGCAAACTCCGGCGTACGCGTCAGAGCAACAATCGTATTCGCCGCGCGCGTTACTTCATCGGTGAAATCGCGAGTCAAAAAGATCGGCGTTTCTGAGATCCGAAAATCTGCCGGCCATTTTTCGGTTTCGTTTACGCAGCGCACCAGCGCCGCGTATTTCTCTGGCGTGAAGCCGGCGTTGAATTTTTTCCGCAGCTCCGTGTGCATTCCTAAAAAAATGCATCAAGCGCCGAGAACCATAAAATCAGGGCGCAGCCAATTCCCACAACGGGCGCCCAGAATTTCTGCGGCAAGAACGACATCGTCAGCAGCGACAACGCGCACATGGCGCCGCCGGTCCACCAGAATTCATTCGAACGCAGCGCCGGAACCATTCCGAAAAAATGTCCCCCGACGATAAAGGCGATGACGGGAATCAAATATTGTTTTCGACCGGGTCGATTGAGAAGCACCGCTACGATGACAATCGCTGTCACTTCAAGCGTAACAAAGATCCCGTAAATCGTTCCATTGAATCCGGCGCTGTGTTTGCCGAAGGGAGTGCGGATGGCGGCGACGATGACTGTCGCTGAAATCAGGACTGATATCGTCAACAGCAGTGCGACCCAACGGCGACCAAAATCGTGAACCCCAGCGCCCAGCCATAAGACAGCGAAACTTGCCAGGATAACCGCGCCGATCACGGTTAGACCAAAAATTCCCCGCGCTTCATCACTTGTTCGCCGTCGAACCAGATGTCGAAATCACGTCCGACGCAGTCGATATGCGTCTTGGAAACCCAGTTCGCGCCGGTGTGCTCGGCGTAGGGATGGCCAAAAGCGATGTGGATCCCCGGGATTTTTTCGTCTTGCAAGATGTTGCCAATAACATGCGTGCAGGCCGTGTTCGTGCCGATGGCGAATTCTCCCACGCGGTTGCTGTTCTCGTCCGTGCTGGTGTAGGCGCGAAATTCGTCACGCAAATCCTTGTTCTCCGACTTCAACGAACGGATGCGATTATTTTCCACTTCGATGGTAAGCGGGTTGGATTCGAGATCGCCGAAGCGTTCACAGAGATAATCGCCCACTACGCCATCGACGACGAACACGCCGTTAGTGTTCATAGGCGCAGTGAAAATTTCGCCCCCAGGCAAGTTGCCCCATTTGTCGCGCGTGATGATCCCGCTCGTTTTGAGCCATCTCAATTTCGGAGAAAGCTCAGCCTCAAACTCAGTGCCATGCGGCGTCTTGCAGATGATGCATTCAGCTTTGCGGGCGCGTTCGACCAGGCGCTCACTCAAGTCATCCACTTTCACAAAGTCGGCCCGCATGCCTTCGAGCATGATTTGTCGGTTGATGTTCACCATATGACCGTGTCGGATTCGATGCTTGTTGACGACACTGGTCATTTGCGTCCGGGCAGGGAGCTCGCCTGGCTGCGTTTGGGCTGCGAAGATCGATACCTGCGAGCGCGCCAGATCGTCCAGGATGATCTCCGGCATAAATTTCAGCGGACGCTGCGCATGATGCTCCAAGACAAACAAGCTGTAATCCGAACCCACGCGCTCCACTTCCGTTTGGAGCGCCGCCGCGATCTCGCGCGTCGCGGTGTCTGTAATGATTGTGATCCGCTCCTGTGGTTTTAATCGAAGACAGACATTGATCGCATTGCGCGCGCCGGGAATTAACTCCGGATCGATCGGATAAAGATAGGCGCGGTCGGGCATATAAAAGTTTTCAGAATTACGCTGAAATCAAGAGCAGGCAAATCTTCTCTGACGCGTGGAAACATTGGCGGCATCAGAGTCGTCTGGCGCTGCTTCAATTACGATACACACAGATAATGGGTTTTCGACGAAGAGAGTTTGAGACTTTGTTGAAGTCACTTTAGATAAAGATCGTAGAGCAAAACTCTTCCGGGCACGCGCTATGAAATCGCAAATTCAATCGCTGACTTACTTTGGTGCTGTGCTCGCAATTTTTGGGGCTTGGGTCAGGCCAGCTCTCGGCGACCAACAGCAGCAGTCCATTTCATTCCAAGTGCAAAAGAGTGATGTTGCGAAGGCCGGGAAACTGGCCGGCGACCTTGCGTCACTTTCGCCAAGAGTGAATCGTGAAGAAGCGAAGCTGCTGGCAGACTGCGCGTTCGCCACTGTAAGCAAGCTCAGGCGAGAATACCGCATGTTTGGGACGCCGATCTTCAATAACTTCCTCATTTATCATGGCCTGAGGAAACGCGGTTATTGCTACCAATGGTCCGAGGATCTGCTTATCGCCCTCGATGCGTTGCGACTCAAGAGCCTCGAACTGCACTGGGGCGAATATGATCCGGGCACGTGGCGCGAGAACAATTGCATCGTTGTGACGGCCAAGGGCCAACCGTTCAATCGGGGCATTATGCTGGAGTGTTGGCGGCATCTGGGACACCTGTACTTCGGCCCGGTTGCCAGCGATTATGAGCATTACGCGGAGAACAGCGCATACGCGCGTCGTGTTCTGGCCCGGTCAGCAGCGTCGAACCCTTCCGGAGGGAATCGTCGCGTCGCGTTCCAGAAGGGGGTTTTAGGGAGCGAAAGAACCGCCAATCACTGAAGCACTCGTCCTTCCGCTTGGTGCACTTCCCACGAGTCGCGAGTTCAGGTTCTTTCGCAACACGCCAACGAACCCATTAGATCAGTCGGCCTTTTCCTATTGTGACTTTCGCAGGAAATCGCTTGCGCAAAGCCCGCGCCGGAGAGAAGATCGCAGCGCAATGAGCAGGTTTGCCCGTTCAAACGATTACGGGCGCGCCTTTGTCGCAGCGCTGGTTTCTTTAGGGTTTTTCTGGGCACTCGCGCTGAGTGCTTCCCCGCAATTGCACCAGCGCGTCCACCCGGATGCGAATCGTGCCGAGCACAATTGCGCGGCGACAATGATCGCTGCCGGCAGCTACGATCATCCTGCTCATCCGCCATTGGTCAGCGCACCGGTCCCTCCCATTCAATTTTCAAAAATTCCGGCGTTGACCCCGTGCTGGGTTCAATCGCCTTTTCTCGGTGCATGCATTTTCGAGCATGCGCCACCCGCGCGCGGTTAGCACGCAGCCTGTAGTCGTCGCTCTCTGTGCGACGCGGCGCGCGGGTGATTAACAACTCGGGACTGCGCGTCGCACAGTGGCGTGGCTACAGCGCCTCGTGCAAGCCGTCGTTTCCATATTGCCTTACGGATTCGTTAGGCAATCGAACCATTCAATTTTCAAAACAAAGTTTCCAAACAATTACCAATGAAAAGATTTTTAACCGCAGCAAGTGTGCTGCTTTTCTGGGCGAGTATTGTAATGGCGCAAGAAGCCGCCACAACCGCGCCAAGCCCCGTCCCCTCGACCACGGCAACGCCCGGCGCTGCCACGGCTGAAGAAGTCATCGTCCAAAGTCAGGAGATGGACATCTCGCGTGAACAGATCGTGCCGAGTCTCGGTGCTACCCGTTACACGGTCGGCCCCGACCGGCTCGATTCGCAGGCGCAAGGCGAAAACGCGCCGTTTAACCAAACAATCTTGCGATTTCCGGGGGTCGCGCAGGACTCGTTCGGACAGCTTCATGTCCGCGGCGAACATGCAAATTTACAATACCGTATCGACGACGTTCTGATCCCGGAAAGTATTCCGGGTTTTGGCCAGGTACTGGAGACCCGCTTCGCGGACAACATTTCGCTCATTACTGGCGCGCTGCCAGCACAGTTTGGATTTCGCAATACTGGCGTAATCGATATCCACACAAAGAACGGCGCCGTTTTCCAACAGGGCGACGCAACGGTTTACGGCGGAAGCTTCGATACCATTATGCCGAGTTTTGAGTACGGGGGTGTGACTGGGAAGCTGAATTATTATTGGACCGGCAGTTACCTGCACAACGGCATCGGGATCGAGAATCCAACGCGCAGCTCTGACCCAATCCACGACGACACCGATCAGTATCGAGTGTTTGGGTACTCGTCGTACATTATCGATGACACCAGCCGATTCGTGTTGCTGACCAGCGGCTACCACGGTGATTTCGACATTCCGAATAATCCCGGGCAAACGCCACAGTTCACCGACATGGGAAGATCGACATTCAACTCAGCGAAGCTCAATGAAACCCAGGTCGAGCAGGATGCATACGCCATTCTCGCCTACCAAAAGAAGATCGACGATTTCAACATGCAGGCGTCGGTTTTCACCCTTTATAGCTCGGTCCTGTTTCGGCCCGATAATACCGGCGATCTTATTTTCAACGGTACTGCATCACGCGTTGATCGCGACATTTTCTCGAATGGAGTCGAGTTGGATGCGAGCTACAAACTCAACGATCAACACACGCTCCGCGGCGGATTCCTTATAAACGCGCAGCATGCTACCGTCGGAACGTCCACGCTGGTGTTCCCGGTCGATGCCAATGGCAACCAGACCAGCGACATTCCCCTGCGCATTGTCGATAACTCCGGCAAGTACGGCTACTTCTACGGATTCTATCTGCAGGATGAATATAAACCGTTCGAACAACTCACGATCAATTTCGGCGGTCGGTTCGACATCGTGGACGCGTTCGCGCATGAGAACCAGCTCAGCCCGCGGATCAACATAGTTTGGGAGCCGTTGAAAGGCACGACGTTGCACGCCGGTTATGCGCGGTATTTCACACCGCCGCCGCTGGAAAATGTCGAACAAGGTACGGTCTCAAAGTTCGACGGCACAACTAACGAATCCGCCATTCGGCAGGATTCCGTCACGAAATCGGAACGCGCGCATTATTTCGATGCGGGCGTAACGCAGAAGATTACCGAGGGTTTCAATGTAGGCATCGACGGTTTCTACAAAAGCTCGCACTCAGTCCTAGACGAAGGGCAATTCGGGCAGGCGCTCATTCTTTCGTCGTTCAATTACAAGCGCGGCGAAATTTACGGAGGCGAATTTACTTCAAGCTATGACCACGGCCCGTTCTCGGCGTATTTCAACGCGGCCTATGAATGGGCGCGTGGAACCAACATTAGCTCCGCACAATTCTTATTCGACCCGGCTGAGTTCGCGTTTATCAAGAAGAACTGGGTCTTTCTCGATCATGATCAGCGTTTCACCGGTTCAGCTGGTGTTTCGTACACGTGGAATGACTGGAAACTTGCCATCGATGGGCTTTATGGAAACGGGTTACGCCGCGGTTTTGCGAACACGCAAAAGAACCATCCATACGAGACATTCAACGTCAGCTTGCAGCGCCGGATCCAGATCACACAAAAGACCGCCGTGAAAATCCGTTTCGATGTCGTCAACATTCTCGACACGATCTACGAATTGCGTGACGGCAGCGGCATCGGAGTCGGAGCGCCGCAATTTGGTCAGCGTCGCGGCTTCTACGGAACGGTGGCGTACGATTTCTAAACTGACGCTGCAATAATTGAGGTATCTTCCTGCGATGCGCCAGACGGATGATTCCCATCTTGACCACCGCGGCAAGCAAGGGCACGCCGACGAGCACAAAGCGGGATTCGCTGAATACCTGCGCCTGGCTCTGATGGCGCTCGTCATCGTCGCCAGCCTGACCGGCTGGTGGCGGCACTGGATGTCGCGGGACTGGCTGGCGTTCGCGGCCACGCTGATTGGCGGCTTCCCCATCTACGAGGAAGCTTGGGAAAACCTGCGCAAGCGTCGCATGACAATGGAGCTTTCCATGACCATTGCGCTCGTTGCCGCGCTGTGCATCGGGCAGTTTCTCACCGCGCTCGTGATCGCGTTCTTCGTGCTTTTTGCCGAGATGGTCGAAGGCTACACGGTTGGCAGTGGGCGGCGTGCGATCCAAACTTTGATCGACGCCCTGCCGCGGCAGGTGAGAGTGCGGCGTGGCGGTGAGGAACGTGAGTTGGGTACGAACGAAGTTGTCGCCGGCGAGACCATCATCATTCGGCCCGGCGAACGCATTCCGGCCGATGGCGTGGTGATCAAGGGCCATAGTTTCGTGGATCAATCCTCCATCACCGGCGAGTCGTTGCCGGTTGAGAAAGTGGAACAGAGTAAGGTATTCGCCGGCACGATTAACAAGGATGGCGTGCTCGAAGTGACCGTCGAGAAAATCGGGCGCGACACCACGTTTGGCAAAATCATCGAAATCGTCGAGCAGGCGGAAAAGTCTCGCGCGCCCGTGCAGCGGATCGCCGACCGGCTTGCGGCGGGACTGGTCTACTTCGCGTTCGGCGCGGCGGCGTTCACACTTATTGTCACGCGCAATTTCACTTCGACTATTGCGGTGATCATCGTCGCTGGCGCGTGCGGAGTAGCGGCCGGTACGCCACTCGCCATCCTTGCGGGAATCGGAAGCGCTGCGCGTCGCGGCATTATCACGAAGGGTGGGCTTTACCTCGAGCAGCTCAGCGGCATCGATACTATCGTTCTGGACAAAACCGGCACCCTCACACTCGGAATTCCCGAAGTGACCGCGGTGCGAGCGATCAACGACGCGACAGAGAATGACGTGCTCCAGACCGCTGCCATCGCCGAGCAACATTCCGAGCATCCGCTTGGCGAAGCGATTGTGCGCCGCGCGAGGCAGCGCAACTTGCCGTTGCGTGAGTATTCGCAACTGCGTTACTTGCCAGGCAAAGGAATCTTCGTCGAGGAATCGGGGACGCGCATCATGGTCGGCACGCGGGCATTGTTTGAAGAGCATGGCGTGCCGATTCCCACGAATGCGCTTTCCGAAGTTGGCGATCATAATGGTGTGGGCAAAACCGTCGTGCTCGTCGGACGCGACCGTCGCGTTCTCGGGACCGTAACGCTGGCCGACCAGCTTCGCGCCGAAGCGAAGGAAGCCGTGAACGATCTAAAAATGCAAGGTTATCGTGTGATCCTACTGACCGGTGACAGCTCGGACGCGGCGAAAACTATAGGTCGCGAGCTCGGCGTCGATGAATCGGTCGGCGATCTTTTGCCCGAGCAGAAGGTGGAAAAAATTCGCGAGTTGCTGCGCGATGGTCGCAAGGTCGCGATGGTCGGCGACGGCGTGAACGATGCGCCCGCGCTGGCTGAGGCAACAGTGGGCATCGCGATGGGCCAGGGCTCCGACGTGGCGCTCGAAACCGCGGATGTGACGCTGATGACCAGTGACCTCTCGCGTCTCGTGGAAGTGCTCTCGATCAGCAAGCGCTGCTATCGCGTAATTATGTTTAACTTTTGGGGCACAATCGGCGTGGATACCGTCGGCATTATATTGGCGTTTTTCGGTCTGCTTGCACCGATCATAGCGGCGCTCATTCACGTCGGCTCGGAATTGGCTTTTATCCTCAATTCCGCCCGGTTATTCCGCCAGCCCGGACCTTCTTGACGGCTGGGCTACGTTCTACTGCGAGAAGCAAAGTCTAGCCTGCGCCGGGCGTTGATCTGCGATGGCGCTGGAAGCCTTTGGCGACAGCAAAATAATGAATGGTCAAGTCACTCTCTGGCAGGTCGTCGCGGCCTATGTTTTCGCCCTTGCCGGTGGATCGATCAGCACGTCTCTGCACTTAGGGCACAAGCCGCTTTGCGCGCTGATTAGTTTCGCAGCCGGAACTCTTCTGGGCGTAACGCTCTTTGCCATTTTGCCCGAAAGTTTGGGCGACGGTCCCGGGTGGGCCGTAGCGATTGCCGCGGCTACTGGATATGCCTTGTTCTTCTTCATCAGCAAATACATCCATCATGTCTGCCCCGCCTGCGCGGCCAGTCACTTCGACGCAGACGCGACGCGACATTTTAGTGAAATCGCGACTGCGCTGATTGTGGCACTGGCAATTCACAGCACGACCGACGGTTTGGCGTTGGGAATTCAACAGGAAGCGCCTGCAACAGACGCAACGAAGTGGTCGCTGTTCGCTGCACTTTGCATTCACAAAGTTCCGGAAGGCCTCGCGCTGGGGAGCCTTTTGATTGGCGCTGGATTGCAACGCAGCGGTGCGCTCGGTTGGGTTGCCGCAGTTGAAGCAACGACTCTCGTCGGTGGCGTGATTGGCTATTTCTTCCTGGCGAAGGTTTCCACGTTTTGGCTTGGCTTAATCATGGCGCATGTTGGCGGTGGATTTTTCTATCTGGCTGCGCACGCGGTATTGGGAGAACTGATCAGGCATGGAAAGGCACTTGTGCTGACGAGCTTTTCTGCCGGATTGGCCTTGATTGGGATTCTTAACATTTGCTTGAGGATGTTCGCGTCCTAGCAATTGCATTTTGCGCCATGTACTCATTCCATTATTGCGACCTAAGCTTTAGAGCCTGATTAAATGTTGTTGTGACTGAATCCATGGAACCTTAACGCCAACATCATGTCTTACGGACATTCACACTCGCCCGCGAATTTCGATCGCGCATTCATCATCGGAATTCTATTGAACTCCGGATTTGTCGCGACCGAAGCGGTCTTCGGTTTCCTCTCCCACTCGCTCGCATTGCTCGCCGACGCGGGGCACAACCTCGGCGACGTGTTGGGGCTTGTGATGGCCTGGACGGCCAGCTATCTCGTTAAGCGCGCGCCGACTCGTCGCCACACTTACGGCTTTCGTGCCTCTTCAATTCTCGCTGCGCTCGCCAACGCGATCATTTTACTGGTTATTACGGGTGCGCTTTCGTGGGAGGCAATTCGGCGGCTGATCCATCCCGAGCCCGTCGTGGGAACGACTATGATTTGGGTCGCTGCGGTTGGCGTCGTTATCAATAGCGTGACCGCTCTGATGTTTATGTCGGGTCGCAAGCGCGACCTGAATTTGCAGGGCGCCTTCATGCACATGGTGGCCGACGCCGCAGTTACGTTCGGCGTCGTGGTCGCGGGCATCGCGATTTACTTCACGCAATGGCTCTGGCTTGATCCGCTCATTAGTTTGCTGATCGGTGTCGTTATCGCGGTCGGCACTTGGGGATTGCTCCGCGAGTCACTCAATCTCTCGCTGGCCGCCGTACCCACGGGGATTGATTCCGCTGCCGTCGAAAATTATCTCTCCAAACTGCCCGGCGTTGCCAGAGTCCACGATCTCCACATTTGGGCCATGAGCACGACGGAGATCGCGCTTACAGCGCATCTCGTAAAGCCAGATGGAAAAATCGACGATCCGCTGTTGGTTCAGATCCAACATCAACTGCACGATCGCTTCGGCATCGGGCATATGACCATTCAACTGGAATGTGGCGGCCCCGATAGCTTGTGTGCGCAGGAGTCCGCGCACGTGGTGTAGCCACGCCCTTCATTCGTGGCTAGCTTTGGTTAGTGCACTCGTTTCGTTATCGCGACGGGCATCTCTACTGCGAGGATGTCGATCTTGCCCGCGTTGCGGAGCAACTCGGCACGCCGACTTATGTTTACAGCGCGGGAACAATTCTCGATCACTACGCGCGACTGGATACCGCGTTTCAGTCTCTCGATCACCTGATCTGTTACGCAGTCAAGGCAAACTCAAATCGCGCGATTCTGAAGTTGCTCGCCGACGCGGGCGCAGGTTTCGACATCGTTTCGGGCGGCGAACTTTATCGTGTGCTCGCTGCTGGTGGGGATCCCGCCAAATGCACGTTCGCGGGCGTGGGCAAGTCGCGAGAGGAAATCGAGTACGCGTTAGAGCAACGCGTTTACAGTTTTAATGTCGAGAGTGAAGCGGAACTGGAACAAATCGATCGCATCGCGGGTGCAAAAGAAACACGCGCGCCGATTGCATTGCGCGTAAATCCCGATGTCGATCCACATACGCACGAGTACATCTCAACTGGTTCGCGCGAAAATAAGTTCGGTATCGCGCTGGATCGCGTCGCTGCGGTTTACGAGCAAGCCGCCAAAATGCGCAACGTCGAGATTGTTGGCGTGCAAATGCATATCGGCTCGCAAATTGCAGAGGCGAAACCCTTCGCCAGCGCGATCGGAAAAGTGGCGCCAATCGTGCGGGAGCTGAAATCAAAATATGGAATCAAGTTCCTTAGCATTGGTGGAGGCATGGGAATTGTTTACCGGCGCGCACTCGAGAGCGGATCAGGCAAATGGTGGCGCGACCACAGTGGCGAATCGTTTGCGTTCAGCGTCCGCGATTATGCGGATGCGATTGTGCCAGAATTGCGCGAGTTACACCTTCGCGTTCTGGTAGAGCCCGGTCGTTTTCTTGTCGGCAACGCCGGTGTGTTGCTGACCCGCGTGCGTTTCATCAAAAAATCGGGCGCGAAGAAGTTTGCGATTGTCGATGCTGGGATGAACGACCTCATTCGGCCTGCGCTCTATCATAGTTATCACGAGATCGTGCCGGTAGAAGAGGCGAAAACAAGCAGGTGCAAGATCGAGAACAGGGAGAAAATTGACATTGTCGGGCCGGTATGCGAGTCGGGCGATTTTTTTGCTCTGGATCGGGAGATGCCGGAACTCCATGAAGGCGATCTCCTCGCTATCATGAGCGCCGGCGCGTACGGTTTTGTGATGGCTTCTAATTACAACTCGCGTCCGTTGCCCGCGGAAGCGCTGGTTCGCGGCAACCAGCTTGCGCTGATTCGAAAACGGCAAACTTGGGAGGACCTGGTGGCAGGAGAGATCGATCCCTTATTGCAGGGCGTTTCTGTGAAACGCCGAGACCATCGACGCGGCGTCTGACACAGACGCCCTACAATTGCGCGATTGCGCCCTACCACTTGCAGAACCTCGCGTTCAGCATAAATAGTTCCCTGCTTCTGATGATAAAACGCCTTTTACTCGTTTCGTTTTTGTCGATGTTCGCGCTTAGCACACGAGCGGCGGCGCCAGCGTCGGGCGAATACATCATTCTCGTCGGGGGACCATCCATGTATCAGTGGGAAAAGTACAAGACTTATCCGCATGACCATTGGTGGGCGAACTTTGTTCGTGCGGCGCGCTTGCGCACCGATCAGTTACGCGCCGAGCTTGGGCCGGACACAAAGATCACATGGCTCGTTTACCGACAGGGTTATGAAGATCGCGCCAAACAAGAACACCAGGACCTGATCAGCCTGATCGGTTCCGTGCGCGATAAATTGAATCTCAATCTCGTTTGGTTTGGCCCGGGTTCCGCAGTCATTAACTATCTAAACAACGGCGAGCCGCGAGACCAGGTGAAGGTCATCGGCTTTGAATATTTCGGCCACTCCAACCGGGCGTGTTTCATGTTCGATTACAGCAACAACATTGATAGCGCTTGTAAATCGTGGCTGCATGATAGCGAGCTTACTAAAATCAATCGGCGCGTTTTTGCTCGCCACGCCTACGCGAAGAGCTGGGGCTGTCATACCGGTGAGGAAATGTCGAAGAAATGGTACGCCGCAACGGGCGTACACATGATTGGCGCCGTTGGCAAAACCCAGTTCATGATGGAAGAACTGCCAATCCTCATTTCCGACGGCGGCAAGTGGGTGAACTAAATTTTCGATTTCCGATTTCGGATTTAAGATTTAACATCGCGGGCACGCGATGAATTTCGGTCCGCTATCGGCTTATTATCACCGGTTGGGCTTTTGTCATTCCGAGCGAAGCCGAGGAATCTCTCGAAACTATTCTGAACAGGACGATTCTGCCCAAGGGTTATGAAGTTCTCGGAATTATCAGCGCTCTACCATCAGCCGCTGTTCAATCTCATTTCGCAAAGCCGGGCTGTTCATCTTCAGCATTGGCGTGGCGTAGAAGTTCAACGATGCAGTCTGCTTAGCATCAAGACCGGCGGTTGCAGCGAAGATTGCGCCTATTGTGCCCAGTCCGCTCATTATTCCACCGGCCTCGAGCGCGAAGAATTGTTATCGCTAGACGAGGTCATGATTGCTGCACACCGGGCGCGCTCACAAGGCGCGACCAGGTTTTGCATGGGTGCCGCCTGGCGCGGCGTGCGCGATGGCTCTGAAAAGTTTGAGCGCGTGCTGGAGATCGTCCGGGAAGTAAGTCGCCTCGGGATGGAGGTGTGCGTTACTCTCGGAGAAATCGGTCCCGTGGAGGCGCACAAACTTAAAGCCGCTGGCGTTACGGCCTACAACCATAACCTCGACACTTCTCCCGAGTTTTATCCGGAAATTGTGAGTACGCATACATTTCAGGACCGCCTCGACACCGTTGCCGCCGTGCAGGAAAGCGGTATGTCCGTTTGTTGTGGCGGGATCATCGGCATGGGGGAAACCGAAGGCGATCGGCTGCGAATGCTGGAAGTCCTGAGCAACTTCGATCCCGCTCCGGAAAGCGTGCCGATCAATTGTTTAATGCCGATGCCGGGCACGCCACTGGCCGATCAACCGCCAGTCGACATTTTCCAGCTGGTTCGTTTGATTGCAGTAACACGAATCGCATTGCCGAAGGCGCGAGTTCGCCTGGCAGCCGGGCGCACCCGGCTTTCACGCGAAGGTCAGGCACTCTGTTTTTTCGCAGGCGCGAATTCAATTTTTTACGGCGACAAACTTCTAACCGCGAAGAATCCCGCTGCTGATTTGGACGTTGCTCTCTTGCGCGAACTCGGGCTGCAACCTCAGGGAATGACGGCTTCATAGCCGTGGCGGGACACTCCGGCTGAGAGTTTGTCGCTTCATTCCCAAAAGCTAGGATTTAGATCGACATCGGTAAGGGGTTTTGCGATGAAGCCTTTCGGGCTCGATGGGACTTAACAAGAACCCCAATAGAAAGAAATTATGGACTGGAAAAAATTCTTCATCGCATTCGTTGCAGCGTTTGGTTTCATTTTCCTGTTTGGCTTCATCTGGTACGGCAAACTGATGCATGGTGCAAATCAGGAAGTGCCAACACTTTGGCGAACCGAAGCCGATTTTGGTGATCACTTCTCAACGCTCGTTTTTGGGCACATTGTGATGGCATTTTTCCTCACGCTAGTTTGTGCGCGTTTTGTCCATGGTGGTGGCCCAGGCGCGTGCGCGACGCTCGCGATTCTGGTAGCGCTGATATATGTCGGCGCTGATCTGATTACTTTTGCGGTACAACCGCTGACGACCAAGATCCTCTGCGGCCGGATTGTGGGCGACTTGATCCAATTCGCGATTGCGGGCGCAGTCATCGGCGCGATCTACAAGCCAGCCCCTGCGCATACTACGTTTGTAAAGGAACGCTCGCCTTAACGGATTCGCCTCGCGTCGTCGCAACTCGATAGGATCGGCGGCTTTATCGAAATGATCGTGACGGGCGTAATCGTTGGCGCGATTTACAAACCGAATCAACCGCTTAGCAGCTCGTAAAACTCAGCAGTAGACGTTGAGCGTTCAGCGTTGAACGTTCGCTCATGTTCTCGCAAACTCCTGCTGCTCTAGGATATCGCATGCCGGCGGAATGGGAACCGCACGCGGCAACCTGGCTATCGTGGCCACGACGCGAAGGAATCAGTTTCCCGGATTCATTCGATCGCGTCATGCCGGCGTTGCGAGCGATGGTCGAGGCGCTGATCAAATCAGAGCAAGTTTGCATCAATATCTGCAACGGCGCGCATCAAGCCCAAGCGCGCGAGGTGTTACGAGGGTTACCGATGGGACGAATCTCGTTTCATCTGGTCCCCACAAACGAACCCTGGTGCCGCGATCACGGACCGATTTTTCTCACCCGTGATATCGATCCAAAATCCGCCACAGCACCGATTCGCCGTGGCGAACTTGCGGTTGTGGATTGGGATTACAACGCCTGGGGCAACAAATATCCGCCATTCGATTTGGATGAAGAGGCGCCAACGCGCATCGCGGAAATTCTCGATGTTCCGGTGTTTTATCCGGACATGATTTTGGAAGGCGGCGCGATTGATGTGAATGGCGCGGGCTCCCTGCTTACCACCGAGTCATGTTTGCTAAACAAGAATCGAAATCCGAGTCTATCACGCGACGAAATTGAACAACGCCTGCGGGATTACCTTGGGGTTGGCGACATTCTCTGGCTCGGCGACGGCATTGCCGGCGACGACACGGACGGGCACATCGACGATCTCGCGCGGTTTGTCTCAGAAAAAACAGTCATAACCGCCGTCGAAGAAAATCGCGACGACGAAAATTACGAGCCCCTCCAGGAAAATCTCGAGCGGCTGCAGGCAATGAAAATTGGGGGTCGCGCGATTGAGGTTATCACGCTTCCGATGCCGAAGAGGATGATGCGCGAAGGACTACGGATGCCGGCTACGTATGCGAACTTCTACATCGCAAACAGTTGCGTGCTGGTGCCAACGTTTGCCGATCCCGCCGACGAAGCCGCGTTGTCGATCCTGCGCGAATGTTTTCCAAATCGACGCGTTATCGGGATCGATTCCCGCGAGCTCATTTGGGGACTCGGCGCATTTCATTGCCTTACCCAGCAGCAGCCAGCAGTTTGATTTCTGTAGCTGTATCAATCAGCCGTTGGCCCGGGTTTGTAACCGCTGCTTAAAATTGCATCGTGAAGGTCGGGCGGATGCGTTTTGCGCGCGTCAAACGTGATCACGACGCGCTGATGCTCGAGATCGGCCTTTACGTCTTTCACTCCAGCAATTTTCTTCAGCACGGGTCCCAGTTTGCGCACGCATTCATCGCAATCTTCGCCTTCGGTCGCGATCTCGATGGTTTCCAAGATGGCGTGATCGGCGCGTTCCGGGAAAAAGGGATCTGCCGGGTCAGGATCGTTTGGTCGTGCAGGGTCCATCGTGTTTTGATCTTTCTTAATCTAACGCACCACACCCGCGCGGCGGTCGCCTCTGGCGCTGTAGTCGTTTCGCTCTGCAAAGCGCGGCGCTAATCTTAACCGCACGCACGTCGCGCCGCGCACAGAGAGGCGGCTACGGTTGCGACGCGACTTCGCGCGCGACGGGCTGGAGCACGTGCCAGACGGTTTCGGCAAGAATCTTCTGGCCGGCTGCGTTTGGATGAATTCCATCGGACAAATTCAGTGATGGATCGCCTGCCACGCTCTGCAGGAGATACGGTACGAGCGCCGCGCCATTTTTGGCAGCGAGATCAGCAAACATCTTGCCAAAGGCGGTAACATAATCGTCGGTTGTATAATTGGGTAGTTGCATCCCCGCAATCACAACGCGCATCTGTGGATTTCGCGTTTTCACCTTATCGATGATTTGTTGAAGATTGTTTTGGATTTGATCGACCGGCACTCCTCGAAAGGCATCGTTGATCCCGAGCTCCAGAATGAAGATATCGATCTTGCGTTTCAGGCGAGCAGGGAGCCGCTCCAGGCCGCCTTCTGTGGTGCCGCCGGCCGCACTGGCGTTGGTGACTTGAAAATTCAGGCCGGCCGCGCGCAATTTCTTTGCGAGCAGCATTGGGTACGCTTCGTTTGCCGCGAGTCCGAAACCTTGAGAGAGACTGTCGCCCAGGACGAGGATCGTTCTCGTTGGGCCGGCGTGGACGGTCTGAGCGGAAAAGACTGAACCGGCGATAAGCAACGCTATGCAAACTCTCACAACGCAACGCTCAACGCTTAACGTCCAGCTCTCAACTCCGGCTGTGGCATCGGTTTCCAGCCTATTCCCCATCGGCAAGATGCCGATACTACGTCTTCGGAGTTGGACGTTTAAGGTTTTCCGCGTAACGGTTTAACCCTTCAATCTTCAACTTTCCTTTATGGCCAATTACGCAATCAACGGTTTCGGGCGCATCGGACGCAACGTCCTTCGCGCCATGACGCAAAAGCAAGTCGAGCAAGTCCTCGCCATCAACGATCTCACTGACACACACACTCTGGCGCATTTGCTCAAATGGGATTCGGTGCACGGCAAATTCGATGGTGAGATTGGTTACGATGACGAGAACATCATCGTGCGCGGTCACAAAATTAAGATCTTGAAGGAGCGCGATCCGGCCAATCTGCCGTGGAAAAAACTGGACATCGATGTCGTGCTCGAATCGACAGGTTTCTTTACCGACCGTGACAAGGCTGAGCTGCATTTGAAGGCGGGAGCGAAACGAGTGCTGATCAGCGCCCCCGCGAAAGACCCTGACGTCACGATTTGCATGGGCGTCAACGACAGCATCTACGACCCCGCGAACCATAAAATTGTCTCCAACGCGAGCTGCACCACGAATTGTCTCGCGCCGATGGCAAAGGTTTTGCACGACAAATTCGGCATCGCGCACGGATTCATGAGCACGATCCATAGCTACACGAATGACCAGCGCATCCTCGATTTTCCGCATAAGGATCTGAGACGCGCGCGAGCAGCAGCGATCAACATCATTCCTTCTACAACAGGCGCGGCGAAGGCGCTCGGCGAAGTCATTCCGGAATTGAAAGGCAGACTGAACGGCGGCGCGTTTCGCGTGCCGACCCCAGACGGATCGGTGACCGATTTTACCGCCGTGCTGGAGAAGGATGCGACGGTGGATGCGATCAATGCCGCATTCAAAGAAGCTGCATCAGATAAAAGCTACAAGGGTGTCGTCGAATACAGTGACGAAGCCCTCGTTTCCCAGGACATCGTTGGGAACCCACACTCGTGCATTTTCGACAGTCAGGTGACGCTTATGCTTGGCAACCGGTTCGTGAAAGTGATCGGGTGGTACGACAACGAATGGGGCTACAGCAACCGTTGCGTAGAACTGATGGAGATGTTGGCTGATTAACAATTCCTGCGCGGCGGCCCCACTCATGAGCGGTTTCGATTGAGAAATGGCTAAGCTTTCCTTGCGTGACCTTGATGTACGCGGAAAACGCGTGCTGGTGCGAGTGGATTTCAATGTGCCGACTGAAGTGCGCGGTCAGAAAGTCCGTATCATGGACGATACGCGGATTCGTGAAACTCTGCCCACGATCAACTATCTGCGAGAGCACGGCGCCAAAACGATTTTGATATCGCACCTTGGCCGGCCCAAAGGGAAGCCAGTTGAAAAATATTCGCTTCGTCCGATCGGCGATTATTTGCATTCGCTAATCCATCAACCGGTCATTTTCAGTCACGACACGATTGGCGAAGTGCCGGAAAAAATCATCGAGCATATGCAGAACGGCGATGTGGCGCTGTTGGAGAATGTCAGGTTCCAGCCCGGTGAAGAGGCGAACGATCCGAATTTTGCCAAAGCGCTGGCCAGTCTCGGCGATCTTTACGTTAATGATGCTTTTGGCGCCGCCCATCGCGCACATGCGTCCACAGTCGGGATTACAGAATTCGCGAGCAAATCGGCGATGGGTTTCCTGATGGAAAAAGAGTTGAAACATTTGCGTGACGGCCTTGAAAATCCGGCCAGGCCCTTCGTTGTCATTTTAGGCGGCGCCAAGGTCTCCGATAAGATCGGGGTTTTGAAGGCGCTAATGGGAAAGGCGGACGTCATTCTGATTGGCGGCGCGATGGCAAACACGTTTCTCAAGGCGGAGGGAATTCCGGTGGGCGCAAGCAAGGTGGAATCCGATAAACTCGATCTTGCTCGCGAGCTTCTCGAGTTGGCGAAGAAACGCGGCGTGAAATTTCTGCTTCCGATTGACGCCGTGGAAGCAGACGAAATTCGCACCGGCGCAAACGTGCGAAACACAAGTCGGCTCTCGCCACAGCATGGGATCAGCGACGGATGGCGGGCAGTCGATATCGGCGCGGCGACCATTGCGTTTTACCAGGAGGAAATTGCCAAGGCCGAAACGATTCTGTGGAACGGGCCACTGGGCGTTTTCGAGATTCCCGAGTTCGGCGAGGGGACGATTGCGATCGCGGAAGCGCTAGCGCAATCGGGAGCGACAACGATCATCGGAGGCGGCGATTCTGTGACGGCGGTGAAACAGGCCGGGCTTGCCGGCAAGATGACGTTCATGTCTACCGGCGGTGGCGCATCGCTTGAATTACTGGAAGGCAGGGAATTGCCTGGTGTGGCCGCGTTAAGCGACAGGAAATAAGCCGTGCCAGTTCGCGAGCCCGTTTCGAAGGTTCACGTTGAACCTCCAGCGCCGCGCAAAACGACCGGCCGCAAGACTGTCATCTGGACGCTGATTAATTCGGCCATTTGCGCAGCTGTATTCCTTATCACCTGCGTAGGTTTACATGCGATCCTGCCATTTCCAGAAATCGACGGTGGGGTCTCGCAGAAATTCCGATTTTTCGCCGCGCACAAGGACGAATTTGACACGCTCTTTATTGGATCGAGCCGGATCTACTTTCAGATCTCGCCCGCTGTTTTTGATCGCGTCACGCGCGAGAGCGGGCTGCCGACGCACAGCTTCAACTTCGGTATTGGCGGCATGTATTTGCCGGAATCCGCTTACCTGCTTGAACAGATTTTAAACCTGAAGCCGCACAACTTGAGATGGGTTTTCATTGAATACGATGAACTCCAAACGAAGTGGTCCCCCGAGAACCAGACCAGCCGTCGCGCACTTTATTGGGCCGACTGGAAACGGGTATCGCTCCTTTTGCGAAAACTTAGCGATGCCGGCGCGGCTCCGCCTTGGCTGCCGAATCCCGCAAAGCTTCACGACATTATGCTGCGTCAAAAGGACGAGAAAAGCACGCGTAGCCTGTTGACATTTTATGTTGGGCAGCTTGAAAAAAATTACACCAACGTCGCAAGAGCGGCTGATGTTCTGGACTATTTCTTGAGTCGCGACACAAAAGAACGTCGCGCAAGCTACCTCGGCGCAGCCAGCGATGGTTATGTGACCAGACCGAATCGAATGTCTCCCAGCCAGGCTGCAGCATATGAGCGTGGGCTGGCGGCTGCGATGGCCCAAAGCGGTACACGTCCGCTTTCACCTTATGCGGTGGAAGCCTACCGGCAGTGCGCGCAAGAGGTCAGGAATATTGGAGCCGCGCCAATCTTTTTGATCACGCCGAACACGGCGCAAATTAACATTGCCGCCGAAAGTACCGGGGCGGCAGGCGTTGTGATGGCGTTTAATAATCCCCGAGCTTATCCGAGCCTCTTTCGCAGCGGCGCACGTCGCGACGGGCAACACCTGACTAAATCGGGAGCAGAAGAATTCACGCGTATTGTGGCGGCGAATTTCGTCCAGCTTGCGCGAGCAGGCGGCATTCAGTGATCAACAACCAACAGCTGGCGGTTTAACTTCGCATCCCATTCTGTTCGAATGTCTTTCGTTGAATTTCGCTTCCTCTGGTTTTTTCTGTTTGTGTTCATCGTCTACTGGACGATGCGCAACAACACTGCGCGCAAGGTATGGCTTCTCCTCTGCAGCTATGCTTTTTATGCGGCTTGGAATTGGAAATTTACATTCTTAGTCCTGGGATCCACGACGGTGGATTACATCGTCGGACAAATGCTTGGACGCAGAGAAAGTCCGACATGGCGGCGCGTCTGGATTGCCACCAGCGTGTGCGTCAATCTCGGCGCCCTGGGTTTTTTCAAATACTTTAACTTTTTTGTCTCTTCGGCCTCCGGGTTTTTGGCGTGGCTCGGTTTACCGGCCAGCGTGAATACGCTCAACATTATTCTGCCGGTGGGCATTAGTTTCTACACGTTTCACTCGATGAGCTACACGATCGACGTGTACCGTGGAAAGCAGCGCGCCATTTCAAATTTTGCGGATCTCGCGTTGTTCGTCAGTTTTTTCCCGCCACTCGTCGCGGGACCGATTGTGCGTGCAGTGTATTTTCTGCCGCAGCTGGTTTCGTCCCGCAAATTCTCCAATGTCGATGTGCGAGGCGCTGTGATGTTATTCCTTGCGGGATTCATTAAAAAGGCCTGTATCGCCGATGGAGTCGCGCCGACCGTCGATCGCTACTTCGCTCATCCAGTGAACTTCACTGTCGCCAGCGCGTGGATTGGCGTGCTGTTCTATGCCATCCAGATTTACTGCGATTTTTCCGGATACACAGACATGGCCATCGCAGCTGCGCGGCTACTTGGGTTTCAGTTACCGAACAACTTCCAGTTTCCATACTTTGCGCGGAACGTCTCTGACTTCTGGCGTCGCTGGCACATTAGTCTCTCGAGTTGGCTGCGGGATTATCTCTACATTCCACTCGGCGGAAATCGCGGCTCGCGCGGCTTTGCGTACCGTAATGTCATGATCACGATGCTGCTCGGCGGCCTATGGCACGGAGCTGCATGGACGTTCGTTATCTGGGGCGCGTTACATGGCTTCGCGCTCCTCATCCATCGCGAGTGGACCCGCCTTACCGAGGGTCTTAAGTGGGCCGCGCGGGCGATGCGCTGGCTTGCATGGCCGATTACGATTTATGCCGTATGCGTTGCCTGGATCTTTTTCCGTGCGCACGATCTCGATCGCGCGGGAACGATACTAAAACAGTTCGTCCTGTTTCGCGGCGGCGGCAACGAACATTTCCATCGGTGGTTGCTTTTGCTGATCGGTGTACTTGCGTTCATCCACTGGCTCAATTCTCGCCGATGGTTTGCAGAATCATGGCGACAATGGCCTGCCCCAGTCTTCGCGGCGGCTTACGGTTGCACTTTTGCGGTCGTCCTCTTATTTGTTCCGCCGCACTACACGCCGTTCATTTATTTTCAGTTCTGAGTCTGTAGCCAGGGACCGAATTTCATGTGTAAGAAAAACGTGGCCGCGCTGCTTGTCATCCCGAGTGTACCAAGGGATCTCACGAGTGACGAAAGATTTGCCACCCCCTCGAAAAGTTGGAAGGTTCCTCGCTTCGTCCGGAATGACAACTGAATCACATGAGAAAGAAAATCGTCGCCGCTAATTGGAAGATGAATATGACGCAGGCCGAGTCGGCACGATTTGTCGAGTCGATGCTGCTGGATCTGGGTGACATCACCGATGTAGAGGTGGTGATCGTGCCACCGTTCACTGCGATTGCAAAAGTGATGGAAGCGCTCGGCAAAGCGCAGAACATCAAAGTGGGCGCGCAAAATATGTATTGGGAAAAGCGGGGCGCATTTACAGGCGAGATCAGCGCTGCATTGCTGCGCGACTTGTTTGTGCATTACGTCGTGCTCGGGCACAGCGAACGCCGCAGGCTCTTTGGCGAGACTGACGAAATTGTGAGTCGCAAAGTGCGCGCGGCACAAGAGGCAATGCTGCGCCCCATTGTTTGTATTGGAGAAACGCTCGAGCAGCGGGACCGAGGCAACGTTGAAAAAATACTATCAATCCAATTGCGTGGCAGTCTCGCTGGTTTAAGTCCAAAGGAATTGCAGGAGACAGTGATTGCATACGAGCCGGTCTGGGCCATCGGCACCGGCCGCAATGCGACGCCCGCTCAAGCACAGGAAGCGCATGCGTTCATTCGCCACACTTTGCACAAAATGGCCGACGACGCGACGGCCGAGCGCGTCCGCATTCAGTACGGCGGCAGCGTTAGACCAGAGAACGCACGCGAACTCATGAGCCAGCCCGACATCGACGGCGCCCTTGTAGGGGCCGCCAGTCTCGACCCGCGCAGCTTCGTTCAAATCGTCAAGGCTGCGCGCGAAACGTAGAGCGCAGCTCGGGCCTGGTTAGATGAGGCGCGCGTTCTTTATCGTCGGCCCAACTGCGACGGGGAAATCGGAGCTGGCCGCCGATGTTGCGAGTGAAATGGGCGCAGAAATCGTCAACGCCGATGCGTTTCAAGTTTATCGCGGGCTCGATCTCCTTTCGGCGAAACCGGATCGTTCAACGGTAGCAAAAGCTCCGCATCATCTGATCGGCACAAGGCCTCTTCAAGAAGAGATGAATGCTGAAAAATATCGGCGCGCGGCGTCGCGCGTGATTGGAGAAATTCATTCTCGGGGCAAGGTCGCAACCGTTGTTGGCGGCAGCGGGCTTTATATCAAAACGCTTACTCACGGACTGGCGCCGTTACCCGGATCCGATCCAAAACTGCGCGAAAACCTGACGGAGATGAGCTTGGATGAATTGCGCTCCCGACTTATTGAAGTCGACTCCGAAGCCGCGGGGAAGATTGACATGAAGAATCGCCGTCGCGTCGTCCGTGCCTTGGAGATTTGTTTATTAACTGGGAAACCGGCCTCCGCGCAGCCAAAAGAATGGACTGTAGCTGAGGGCGTTGATTGCGACGATCCGGGATCAACGATCCCGGCTACAGGTGTTTTCGTTTTCCGCGACAGGGAAGAGCTTTATACCCGAATTAATCAGCGAGTGGAAGGAATGTTCGAAAGCGGCGTGATCGAAGAAGTGCGCGCCGCCGGACAGCTGAGTGCAACTGCATCGCAAATGATCGGTTTTCGCGAAATCCGTCAATTGCTCAATGGCGAAATGTCCATCACGCAATGTGTCGCCGCGATTCAGCAGGCGACCCGCCGATATGCCAAAAGACAGTTGACCTGGTTTCGGCGACAAACTAATTTTTCACCGCTGAACTTGTCGCTTCTTACTCACAACGAAGCTGTGAATTGGATCCTTCTCCGAATGCGTTCGGAGCATCGAAATGTTTCGGGCGTTCGCGCAAAGGAATGATTGAAACGCGTCCGAAACGAGCACAGGAGCGCGCGCTCCTGATTGGCCTGGAAAAAGAGGGTGTCTCGAAATGGGATTTGCAGGATTCGCTCGAAGAACTGCGCGAGCTGGCGAATTCCGCGGGCGCCAAAGTCGTCGATACAGTCACGCAAAAATTGCAGAGACCGACTGCGCCTTATTACATCGGTCGCGGCAAGGCAGAATTGATCAAAGATTCGTGTCAGGATCAACAGGTGACGTCAGTCATCTTTAACGATGAACTTTCACCCGCGCAGGGTCGCAACCTGGAAAATTTATTTGCGCGCAAGGTTCTCGATCGAACGCAGTTGATTCTTGATATCTTTGCGCAGCGCGCGCGCAGCCGGGAAGGTCGCTTGCAAATTGAGCTCGCCCAGTTGCAATATCTTTTGCCGCGCCTTACCCGGATGTGGCATCACTTGTCCCGGCAGACTGGCGGGATCGGCACGCGTGGACCAGGGGAAACACAATTGGAAGTTGATCGTCGGCGCGTCCAGGAGCGAATAGCGCGGCTCGAGCGAGAGCTCGAAGCGGTGCGCAAGACGCGCGCAATCCAGCGCGAAGGGCGCAAACGACATCAATGGCCTGTCGCCGCAGTGGTTGGATATACGAATTCTGGCAAATCTACGTTGCTGAATTTGCTCACTGGCGCCGATGTTGTTGCCGAAAATAAGCTTTTTGCGACGCTTGATCCGACCACGCGCAGCTTTGTTTTGCCTAACAAACAGCGGGTCCTTCTCACCGATACAGTCGGGTTCTTGCGAAAACTTCCCCACACATTGATCGAGTCGTTCAAGGCCACGCTCGAAGAAGTGAGCGAAGCCGATCTGCTCATTCATATTGTCGATCTTAGTCATCCCCGGGTGGACGAGCAGATGGAAGCAGTCGATGGCGTGATCAAAGAATTGGATGCCTACGGCAAGCAAACTCTGATCGTGTTTAACAAGATCGATAACCTACCCAATCGCGAGCTGGCCGATTCATACCTGACACGCTTTCCCGGGAGCGTCGCGATTTCTGCGCGAACGGGAGAAGGCGTTAACAACCTGGTACAGGCGTTGGAAGACGCGCTCAGCTCGTGGCGGTTGCGCTCGCGGTTTCGTATTTCATCGAATGAATCCGCGTTAATCGCCGAGATCCATCGAGTCGGTCACGTGTTGGAGCTGCGCTATGAAGGGAGCGACGCTGTGATCGTCGCCCATGTTCCACCACATTTGGAACAGAAACTCGCTGACTACGCCGCGCGAGACTGACCAATCAGATCGCGGACACGAGACTCAACACTCTTCGCAATCTGCGACCAACCCGAGCGGTCATTGGCTGTTGATGCAAACTGGAGCGGATTTCCAATAGCCAACTTGATCGCGACAGGTCGGGGAAAATTTCGCTCTGCGGGCAGAGCTTCAAAAGTTCCAACAAGAGCGCACGGCACGACTGGCACGTTGGTTTCTGCCACCAACATTCCCAGTCCATGCTTGAAAGGCACTATCGAGCCAGTGCGGCTGCGCCCACCTTCCGGGAAGATGATGAAGATCGCTTTTTCTCCTTGTAATTTCCAGCGCAGATCCGCAAGGGCGTGTGGGCCGCAATTCTTTCGCCACATCGGCAATGCGTTGAGCATGATTGCCGAAAATGTGCTCGTCACTTTCGTTTGGAAGAAGACATCGCCAGCGGCGATGGGAAAGGCGCGTTCTCGGTGGCGGGGAATGAGTGCCGCTCCAAGAGCCAGTGCGTCGAGATGACTGCAATGATTCGCTGCGAGCACAAACGGTCCGTGTGCAGGCAGATTCTCGCGGCCGACGATCGCCAGTCGGTGTGCGATCGCGAAATAACTTCGCAGCAGCGAAAAACAAGCATGGTGCGCAAGGCTTTCGAGAAGTCCGCTTTCGCGTCGCACGCTGCGAAACCGCTCGCTGGGAGTCAGGCCCGTGTCGTGGGCTGGCTCGAGGTTCCAGGGTTCCATCAGATTTTCCAGCTGCTGAAAATTTGTTGCTGTTGCCCGACAGCGAAACCGACAAAGTAATTGACGTAGTGGAACACGGCAGGCGCAACAAGGATGAGGCTATCGAACCGGTCGAGAATGCCGCCGTGTCCAGGAATGAGTTTTGAGGTGTCCTTGAGCCCGAGGTCACGTTTGATCGACGACAGCATCAGATCGCCGAATTGCCCTACCACGCTGACAATGATGCCAAGGCTCAACAGGCGCACGGGCGTGTCGAGCGCCGTGTTAAACCAGACAAAATGTGCACCGAGGGCAAAGAGTGGCGTAGTTAGCGCGATTGCTCCGAGCGCGCCTCCGACTGTTTTGTTCGGACTGGTGTTGGGGACAAATTTTCGACGACCAAATAGATGGCCGCAGATGTAGGCAAAGATGTCATTAAGTTCCACGGCGAAGATGATCAGCAAGAGAATCGGGCGGTAGTTCCAATCGTTCGCCACGTTGCCAAGGTTGCCGAGCGCGCTTCCGAAAAGAGCGAACCCGAGCACACCCAGACCGACGCGCTGAATGTAGCCCTTGGGTTGATCGGGGATCAATCCGCCGATGGCGATCAGCGCGACTGTCAGCGGAAACAAGGCAACATAGAGTCGGTACCAATTATCCAACATCGAGAACGTGAGTAAGAGAATGCCGATAACTACGATGAGACTGATGGTTCGTTCCCTGAACAAGCCGGTGATGCGGGCATATTCCCGATAGCAAAGGAAGCTTAGAGTGGCGACCGCGAGGATGGTCCAAAAGGCACCGGCCAGAATCGGAATCAGGATGAACAGTGCCAGCCAAATCCAGGACCGATAACGGTCCCAGAGTTCCTTTCTCTTATCGCTGGAGCTGTTGGCTGCCCGGGTCACGATAAGAATCAGCACTGGTGCCACGAGAAACAAAGCGAGAGCAGTCAGCGTGAGAACAACAGTCAGGCGATCGTCAAAAGCGTGACGAAATCCAAAGAGTCGTTCGCGTGTGACCTGGCTCATTTTAGGAGCCTGATGAAGTACGCAGCCATGTCGCGCGAGAACGCTTTGGGTTGGATGGCAAGGCGGGAGCGACGAGCATGTCCGCAGCGACCTGTAAGGAGCGAGTAACGCCGCCAGACAGCCCAAAGCGTCCTCGCCCTCCGGGGTGCGCCGCTTTTTTCGTCTCTCCAGCGTTGCTCGTCGGTTACAGACCGCTTCAGGTATGCGTCCTCCTCGCGCCTTGGAGAGACGAAAAATCGACAGCAACGCGGCATGGCTGAGTACTTCATCAGGCTCCTAGCGCGTGAGCGATTCGTGCTACGCGGCGAATAACCGTGATAACACAGCCTACGATGATCACAGCAAGCCCCAAAGTCATCAGACCGATGCGCAAATCATTAAAGGCAATCATCTGCCAGGATCGCGGCGTGATTGCTGCGTAAACACAGATGAGCGTGACGACGAGCATGCGATGTTGTTTCGCCATCGGTCCGCAAAACTCGTTAGGCGCTCCGGCGATTTTTCCTGCTGCACGAATGTAAGCAGTGAAGATGGCCAGAATGGTTGCAATGTAACCGAGTGTAACATTTCCACCCCACGCGAAGCCGGCTCCTATGAAAACGGCCGCGTCCGAGATCCGGTCTGGCACTTCGTTGTAAAGCTCGCCAGTTTTCGACGTTCGACTGGACGCGAGTGCAACCATCCCGTCGAGCATGTTTGCAGTCAGACGTAATTGCGCGCCAAGCGCGGCAATGAGCCATAAGATTCGGTAATCAGCAATTGAAGTCACGCCCAGCGCAATTCCCGCGATAATGCACGCGCACATACCGGCAATTGAAATTGCATTCGGTGAAACATTTCGTGAAGCGAGCCAGGCTGTCGCGTCCTGCGCCCATTTTCGATTGCGCGTTGCGATTGGGCGACGGTCAATTGCTTCGCTGGGCGCCTCCTGCATAACAGTTGCTGAAAACCGATAGCAGGTCGTCACGATAATGGGCAGGATAAAAATGGCCTTGGGTTCGTACTGGGACATTGCACTGAGCCATCCTGATCAACTTGCAAGATCGACACCGGCGCGAATAATGCGCGCATGACTGCGCGTGAGCGGGTGACACAATTAATTAAGATCTTTCCGAAAGTTTACCCGGATGCGCATACCGAGTTGGATTTTCGAAATCCACTCCAACTACTCGTGGCGACAATTCTTTCGGCACAGTGCACGGATAAGCGCGTCAACATGGTCACTCCTTTTCTGTTCAAAAAATATCGCACGGCAAAAGATTATGCGAATGCGTCGCAAGCTGAGTTCGAAGCGGCAATCAAATCGACAGGTTTCTTTCGCAGCAAGACGAAAAGCATTCGCGGTGCGATGCGTGCAATCGCTGAGGAACACGGCGGAAAAGTTCCAGACACGATGGAGGAATTAAACGCCTTGCCAGGCGTTGGGCGTAAGACGGCGAACGTGGTGTTGGGGAATGCGTTTCATAAAAACGAAGGGATCGTGGTGGACACGCATGTGATCCGGCTGTCGCAGCGGCTGGGTCTGACGAAACATAAAGATCCGGAAAAGATCGAGCGCGATTTGATGAAGCTCGTGCCGCGCGAGCATTGGACAGACTGGAGTCACTGGCTCATCTGGCACGGCCGCCGCCGCTGTTATGCGCGAAAACCGGATTGCAGCCGGTGCGAGGTTTTCAAGTTATGTCCCAGCGGCAAAGTTTTCCTGCGAACCGGCCGGGCACAGGGGCCGGACGCCGACTGACGGCTTGCTTGTGCATACGATTCGCGCCATCAGCGGCGGTTTCGACCGATTAAGGAGACTGGAGCGGCTGTAGCCACGGCGCTGTAGGCCGTTTTTCTTGGTGTAAAAAGCAGCGCCGAGCGGAACCGGCCGCAAGCCGATGGCTACAACATTCGTTAAATCGCTCTAGATTAGATTTTCCTTCAGTTTATGCTCGACTCAGCTTAGAGGATTTTCTAAGGCGTGGCGCATCCGAAGCTAAGATGGATAGAGGACTGAAGCGAAAAGGTTTTGCCGTAATTGGCGTGCTGTTGTTTTGCGCAATGGCGATGAAAGCGCATGCAGCCACCATAACGGTGATCAACACTAACGACAGCGGACCCGGCTCATTGCGTCAGGCACTCGCGAACGCGAATAACGGCGACAGGATTAATTTCGCTGTAACCGGGACCATCACGCTGACCAGCGGTGGACTTGGGGTCGCCAAGAACGTCACGATTTCAGGCCCTGGCGCCAACCAGCTCTCAATTAATGGCAACCAGGCGACACTTGTGTTCGGTGTCCCTCCCCAGAGAACTGTCAGTATCTCCGGCCTGAGCATCAGGAACGCCCAGTATGGGATTTCGAATAATCAGGGCACGGTATCGGTCGGTAGTTGCGTCTTAAGCGGCCACTCAGTCGCCGGGCTCTACAACTTTGCCGGACAAGGTTCTGGCGATGCTTCCATGACGGTCGCCAACAGCGTCATCAGCAACAACTCCATATAGGCGCCTTAAATGAGTTCTCGTTCCAATTTAGCGGCGGCAGTGGTTGTGCCTGCATGACAATCACTGACAGCGTTGTCAGCAACAACAACGCCGACGGGATCTCCAATGCCGGTAACAGTTTTGTCGGGACAGCCAGCCTGACGGTCGTCAATAGTGATGTCAGCGACAACGGCGGCGGCGGTATTTTTAACAACGCGATCGGAGGAAACGCGTTCGCGACGATCGTTAGCACCACGGTGAGCGGTAATTCGGCGGGCGGTGTGACTGACGGAATCACGGGCGCGACGATCGTCAACACCACGGTGAGCGGTAATTCGGCGGACCGTGTTTTCGGTTTCGGGCAGAGCAATGCGCAAGCTACAATTACCGATAGCACCATCAGCGGGAACTCGACCCACGGTGGGATCCATTTTGTTGGTACCCAGCTGACCGTCGCCAATAGCACCATTAGTGGCAATTCATCAGTGGACAATGGCGGCGGCATCTTGCCGATGGTTTTGCCGTCAACTTTCCGTTCAACGTCAGCATTGGGAACAGCACCATTAGCGGCAATTCCGCTGGAACAAACGGGGGCGGTATCTACGACGTGCGCTCGTTGCTGCACGTTGCAAATAGCACAATCAGCGGCAACTCGGCAGGTTCTGGCGGGGGCATTTATAACGACGGGGGCGCGGATGGTGGAATTAACGGTGAGATCTCCAACACAATCCTGAATGCCGGCGCATCGGGTGAAAACATTGTCAACAACAACGGCCTCTTCAACTCGCTTGGATATAATCTCAGCAGCGATGATGGCGGTGGTTATTTGAATGGCCCAGGCGATCAGATCAATACCGATCCGCTGCTCGGTCCCTTGCAGGACAATAGCGGCCCTACGTTCACGCATGCACTGTTGCCCGGCAGCCCGGCGATTAACCAGGGCGATCCGAACTTTACTCCGCCGCCTTCTTACGACCAACGCGGCCCAAATTTTTACCGTGTAAGAGACCTTAACATCGACATAGGCTCGTTCGAGGTGCAGGCTGGTTTCGGGCCTAGACAACGCCCAACTCCGCGGCCTCGGCCGACTCCACATTGAGAGAGTCGGACGCGAGAACTGCTCAACACCCGTTCTTAGCACTTTCAACAGGCTCGACATGGCGAGAAGGACTTGCTTCGTCGTTCTCGGCTCGTGTGCGCATCCGCCGAAATTGTTCCTCGAGTTTCTGCAGCTCTTCGTCGGAAAGTTCCTCAAGGTCGACGAGTTCATTGCGCGCGTCTTTGATCGCGCGAATCAATTCGTCCAATTTCAAGTGAACTGCTTTGGCGTCGCGGTTTTGCGTGTTCTGAATCAGGAACACCATCAGAAATGTAATAATGGTCGTAGCCGTATTGATGATGAGTTGCCACGTATCGGAGAAATGAAAAGTCGGGCCAGTAAGGAGCCAGACGACAATGACGAGCACAGCTCCAGCAAATGCCCAGGCGCTGCCGAGTATCATGGACGAACGCCGTGCGAAGACACGAAATGCGTCGCTGACGATACAAAGAAAATCGCGTTCTTGTTCGTTCTTTTTTAGTTTTCCGACTTGAGTCGCATGCACTGGATCATATTAAGTTCGCACGCAACGCGGAGAACGCGCGCACAAGATCGAGAATCAACACTGGCTTGTGCTCTGAACTCCGGGATTGATTTTCCCGGTGAGTTAAGGAAAACTTGGTTCCCGTATTGATGCAGCAGCTCAGCGCATTCTCACGTCCTCAAACCGTTCCGGTTGTTCCCCCGGACGCGGCTAAGCCGAAGTTATGGATACTGGATTCGTGGCGGGACTTGATTCTGTATGTTGGCACGCCGCTTTTGCTGCTGCCGGCTTTTGCCCTGGCCCAGGCGCGCTGGAGCCCGCAAGACATTTACCTCTTTGTTGCGGCGTTCGGCGCGATGGGACATCACCTGCCTGGGATGATCCGCGCCTATGGCGATCGCGCTTTGTTCGAGCGGTTCAAATGGCGCTTTATTCTCGCGCCGCTCTTCCTTTTCGCGGTCTGTACGGCCTTTTTTTGGTGGGACCTCAAGGGAATTCTGCTGGTCGTTTTCTTCTGGGGCGTCTGGCACGGATTGATGCAAACTTATGGGTTCTGCCGTATCTACGACGCCAAAGCTGGAACCTTCGACGCGCTCACCCGCCGGCTCGATTTCGCGATGTGCGTAATCTGGTTCGCCACAGCGGTTGCACTTTCACCATACCGGCTAAGCGATACGCTCGATACGTACTACATGTGTGGCGGACCCTTTATCCCGCCATCAGTCATTCATCACGGCCAACAACTGTTCCTTTTCGCGGCCGTTACGGTCTCGATCCTCTTTCTGCTGCATTTCGGTCGGCTGTGGATCATAGGCAAGCGACCCAACCCCGTGAAGGTGGCTTTACTCGTCACCAGCATCGCGTTTTGGTGGTACTGCAATAATCTCGTCGCGAACATTCTTGTAGGTATCGCGCTGTTCGAAGTCTTCCACGACGTGCAATACCTCTCGCTCGTCTGGATCTACAACCGCAATCGCGTGGAGAAAGACAGCAACATCGGCGGATTCATGCGTTTCGTCTTTCGCCGGAGCGGCTCGCTAATCGGGCTCTATGTTGGTCTGGTCTTTGCTTATGGCTCGGTCAGTTATTTCAATGCGCATCTCGGAATAGAGACGGTTAAACGCATCCTTACCGGAGTCGTGACGGCGTCTACGTTGCTTCATTTTTACTATGACGGATTTATTTGGAAAGTGCGAGAGCGCTCCACGCGGCAATCGCTTGGGTTAAGCGGCGGCACTGCTGATGTATCGCTGGGCGGCATTCTTCCCAGCTGGGCCTGGCACGGCTTCAAATGGGTGGCGGTTTTCGTTGTGCCGTTAAGCGCGCTCTGGTTTTGGCAGACGCACCTCAATATGCCGGAGGTCCAACGGCGAGCATGGCTTGTAGCGGACGTGCCGGGTGGCGCCAAACAGCATTTTGATTATGGCGTGGCTCTGCAAAAAGAGGGCCGATGGGAGGACGCGGAAGAACAATATAAAATCGCACTCCGTTTCAATCCAACTGGTCCGAAATCCCATATGGACCTTGCTGTTGTCTTGACGGCGCAAGCCAAGTTTGATGAGGCCGCGCCGCACATGGAAGAGGCGTTGCGTCTTCAGCCAAACGATGGCGAGTTCCATTTCAATTACGCCAGCTTGCTCCAGCGACTCGGGCGCGGGGACGAAGCCGGACCTCAATACGAAGCGGCCGCGCGTCTCCTGCCGGATTTGCCCGAGGCGCATTACAATGATGCATTGTTCCTTGCGTCAGGAGGAAAAGGAAATGATGCCCTGAGAGAATTGCAGCGGGCGGTTCGGCTCAAACCCGATTATGTCGACGCTCAATTGAAATTGGCCGACGCGTTATTTGCAAAAGGCGATCTTGAGGAGGCTAAAATGCATTATACGACGGCGCTTGGCGCGGATCCCAAGCTGGCGGTCGCTCACAATAGTTTAGGCAGGCTTTACCTGACTCAGGGTCAAATCTCTCAGGCCATTGTTCAGTTTGGTGAAGCGTTGCGCCTGAATCCCGGTTACAAAGAGGCTGAGGAAAATCTGCGTGTCGCCAAAACAAGCGACGCTCAATTTCTTCAGCAAACGCACAATTGATTTTTGGTTGGCCGCGCTCTTCATCTTAATCTGGATGACGCGTGGCAGGACGAACCGTTGGGTCTTCCTGTGATTGACGCGCGCGCGTGGGGACCACGGCTGCGCTTCTCCGCGCCGTCCCGTTTGGTTGCCGAGTTTTATCGCGAGCACGATGCGAATCTGGCATCGCCGTTTTTGCTCTACGGATCCGGTGACTTCCACTATTTGACGGCGCTGCGATTGCGTCGCATTGCCGGGCCGATCGTTCTCGTTTCATTTGATAATCATCCCGATTGGGATGTGCGCCCGCCGAAATGGGGATGCGGCGGCTGGGTCAATCGCGCATTGGAGCTATCAAACGTGCGTCGAGTGAGTGTCTGGGGCTGCGGAAATTTCGAGTGCTGGTGGCCACACCAAATTTTCGGCAACCGTCGGGCCGAACGCGCGGGCATCCTCGACGTTCATCCGTGGGCAGACGATCACCCTGCCAAAGATCAACAACGTCGGGGCGCGATCTTGCGCGATAATTGGCGCGAGCATTTTGGCCAATTTTTGGAAACGGCTGGCGGAGAAAACGTTTATGTCACGATCGACCTTGACTGTCTCGATGCGAGCGAGGCAGTGACGAATTGGGAAGCCGGCCGCTTCACGATTGGAGATCTTGAATGGGGGCTCGGGAAATTGAGCGAGTCCTTTCAGATTATTGGAGGCGACATTTGTGGCGCCTATTCACCGCCGAAGTACGCGCGTTTCAAACAACGGTTCGCTGCGGAATTCGATCACCCAAAACTCGCGCTACCCAATCCAGAGGAAATTCGAGGGATTAATTTCGTTGCACTTGAAAAGCTTTGGCCGCTGCTGACAGGCGCGTGAATTTTTCAGCGCCCTGCATTCAATTCCTAGCTAAGCGAAACGAGCACAATCCCGACGCTGATCAGCAACGCACCAATCGCCAGTCGCGTGTTTAGCTTTTCCTTCAGGACTATCGCTGCGATCAGTGTGATGAAGAGCACGCTCAAACCTTGGAATGGATAGAGATAACTCAGGTCGAATCGCTGCAGCAATCCAAGCGTGAGAAAGAACGAGATCGTCATCAGAAGAATGCCACTGGTAATCTTCGAGACAAACTGGGCGTTCCAAAAACCGGTCGTCGTCGTGGCCTCCATCGCTCGCCTCAGGATGAGCTGAGCCGTGACGAAGCTTAAGAGAGAAACAACGATGAAAAAAAAGGCGAGAAAACTCACAGGCGCTCCTCGAATTGTGCGATCGGTTTCGCGACCAGCGCTAGTCCAATAACGACCAACGCAATCCCGCACCAGCGTAGTGGCGAAATCGATTCACCGAGAAAAATCCAACAGCCGAGCGGAACTAGGATATCGACCACACGCGACAGGGGAAAAGCGATGGTGATTGGAATATATCTCAGCACATAAAGCCAACTGGCGAAGCTCGCGATGATGAGAAGAATCGCCCACCACACCAGTGGCGAAGCCAAACCGTTAAGCCCGGTCCAGGACCATGCGCTGCCCGTGTCCGCCACCTCTGTTGCGCCACGCTTCAAAAGAAATTCGGACACGAGCACGCACGCAACGCTGAGAGCGAGTTGCAACCAGGGGTTGCCGAAACCGGAAGGTCGATTTTGCATCCGCTTTTCTAGCGCGCCACCATCTTCTCGCAAGCGGATTGATTCGCTGTAGCCGCCTCGTTGTGTCGAGGGGTGACGCGTGCTTTATCACTCTCACGGCGGCACTGCGCCGTGGCTACAACCCCTCATTAGAGCTGATCAGCATTAGGAAACTGCTGCAAAACAGGATCGTGACGCGTCGGCCCTAGATATTTGATCAGGCGGCGAAAGATCGGATTGAGCAGCGAATTTGTGTGCGTGACGTACAGATCGAGCGGTACGAGCTCGCAATCCAGATGCAGTTTGGGTTCGTAGTTGAGCGGATTGCTATAGTAGTACTTCAAACCTTGTTCCAGCGCCCAGGAGATGATGTCGCGCAACGTGTAAAAATAAAGATGCAGCTCGATCGCGACGCTGTAGTCCAGTCCAATACATTCGTCGTAAATTTTGTCGTCGCAGACGAGGCAAAAGCTGAATGCGACGATCTTGCCCAGCTGGCGCCAAATAAAGAAGCGCGCCCGATCCGGCATCCGCTGTCCGATTGTGCGAAAATAGTCTTTCGTCAGGGTCTCGAATTTTAATGGCGAACGCTCGTGGACAGCGAGATACAGGGGATGGATTTCATCAACCAGAGGCGCGATGTCACTGACGACCTCCATCTCAATCTTGGGCGCACGCTCTGCTTTGCGGAATTTTCGGCGCAGATCTTTTCGAGTGGCTTTGCTGAGGGTGCGAAAATATTCGTCCCAGTTGTCGTAAGGGAGTGGAAGGCGCGTCATTGGCATGCTGGGAATCCGTGCGTAACCATTTATGGGGAACGTTTCCAACTCCAAGCGATAGGTCGCAGGAAAATCCTTCAACACGACCAGCGAAGCTTTGTTTCGTTTTGCATAACTGGAAAGGCTCGCTTGCAGCGCGTTTGCCACCCACGTTTCATCTCTCTCGTCGCATGCTCCCATGTCGCCCGTGCCCGCCGCGCAGCCGACCATCAAGACGCGCATCGTTAAAAAGCGTGGGAAGATTTTGCGAACACGATCAACAAATGAACTAACTTTACCTGGCATGCCTTCGATGAGATTTTGTCGAACAAAGAATACAGGCTGAACTGCTCGCGCTTTGCCGGAACTATCTTCGAGCAGCAGATAACGGTGCTCGAAACCATCCCTGAGCGTTTCTTCTACGATTTCGTAGTAGCGACGGTCTTTGCACTTGTTGTGGAACGCGCGTTCCCACGCGTCGCAATTGCGCAGCTCGGAGCTCCCGACGACCTTTGCCACGCCTTGCGGGATTAGAATGCGGCTGCCAAGCGGCATGGGAATTAGATTCTCTCAATCTTGCCGCGACCCAATTCGGATGATTTGTTGTCGTGCATTTGGCTTTTAAGACGCCAGCGCCGGTCTTCATCGGAAAGAAACGCAAGCTGAACAAACCTGCGAGCGGGGTTGTCAAAATTCTTCAGCATTGGGTTTCGATGTGAATTCTATTGGAGAACGTTCCGTGAGGTCGAAGATCCTCGCCACGGTCGCCGCTATCGCGCTGGCAATTGCTCTTGGCGTCCTAGATTATCTTACAGGTCGTGAGTGGGCAATATCAGCCTTTTACTTGTTGCCGACGTGTATCGCGGCATGGGTGGCTGGGCGGTGGACGGGATTTGCCGTGGGCGCTCTGTGCGCAAGCGCGTGGTTCATCAGCGATATGCTCAATGGGGCAACATACCAGTCTCCCCTTATTCCCATTTGGAATGCGATCATGCTTTTTGTCTTTTTTTTGGTCGTTGTTTGGCTACTGACCGCGTTCCGCACCTCTCACTACTATCTCGAGCAAACGGTCGAGCGCCGAACTGCCGCGTTGCGTGCGGAGATCGAAGAGCGAAAGCGGCTGGAGCATTCCAAAATCCAGGCGGAGCGTCTCGCTCTGGTTGGCTCGATGGCAGCGCAGGTTGCCCATGAAATTCGCAACCCCCTCGGGTCGATTTCGCTCAACCTTGATCTGATTGGAGGGGAACTTGATGCTGCTGCAAACGCAGACGCCCGCTCTTTCGAAGAATGCCGCGTACTGTTGCGCGAAATGCGTTCTCAGGTGGTTCGTATCCATCAAGTTCTCCAGGAGTACCTCCAATTCGGCCGAATGCCAAAGTCCGAGCGTGCTACTCTTTCGCTTAAGGGTTTGTTCGAAGAAAAACTCAGTTTCCTGCAGCCGCTGCTCAATGACAAACACGTGCATTTACGGAAGGCATTTGATGCAGACTTACCGCCGGTTCTTGGCGATCCCGAGCAACTCTGGGAGGCTTTCTTAAATGTGATTCGCAATGCAGTCGACGCGATGCCCGATGGAGGCAATCTAACCGTCAACACAAAGAAAAATGGAACAAAGGCCTTAGTATCCATCAGCGACGATGGTCGCGGCATGACCAGCGAGGAGGCTCGGAATCTTTTTGTACCATTTTTCACGACGAAGAGCGATGGAACCGGCCTCGGCCTTGCACATGCCCAGCAAATCGTCAATGAGCATGGCGGGAAGATCGATTGCACAACCTCACTGGGGAAAGGCAGCACGTTTAGCATTGAACTTCCTTTTGCTGTCGGTTGCGTGACATGACGATCGCTGGGGGCACTGTTCTTTGAAACGATCATGAGCGACTTGCGGAACAAATCTGTTTTGGTTGTGGATGACAATCAGGGAATGCTACGGGCAATGACGCGGGTCCTTTCGAAGGAAGGCATGCGAGTCACCGGCGTTTCAGATCCAACCGTGGTTGTATCGAAGCTTATGGAGTCTGAAACCCGATTCGATCTTGTTATCACTGATCTGCGGATGCCGATGTTCAGCGGACGTGGGGTTTTAGCGCTTGCCAGCGCTTTACCGGAATTACCAGTGATCATCATCACAGCATTTGGCGGGCCCGACGCCGAAGCTCAGGCGATCCGGTTAGGCGCCTTCGCGTTTCTCGAGAAACCGGTTGCTGCTGCCGAATTGATCGACGTGGTAAAGCGTGCCCTGGCACCGCCACCGCTGATTCCGGAAGGCTAGACTGGATACTGCTGCCAGGCCAGGATCAGATTACGGCGTGTCAACTAGGAGTCCAATCGCTTCGATCTTCCAGTCTCCAGGCCTTCCACTTTGAGCACGCCGCTGCGCATGTGAAGATCGCGCTGGGGAAATGGCATCTCGATCTCGGCCTGGCGAAATTTTTCAGCGATCGCAAAATTGAGATCGCTGCGATAACGGCTTGGCCTGGCGCTCATCTCACTGCTCCAGACCACCAGTTCAAAATCGATCGAGTTGTCACCGAATTTTTTAAGGAAAACACTCGGAGCGGGTTCTTCTAACGTATTGGGATTTTCACGTCCCACAGCCAGCAACGTTTCGCACACTTTGGCGATATCGCTGCCATAGGCCACGCCGACCGGAACACGGAACCGCACGCACCGATCGGTATAGGTCCAATTGGTCACGGGTGAATCGATGAACTTAGTGTTTGGCACAATCATCATAATGTTGTCGTTGGTGCGAATAACCGTGCTACGCGCGCGAATATGCTCCACTTGACCGACGATCCCGGCCACTTCTACTCGGTCCCCGATGGTGATTGGTCTCTCTGCCAGAATCACCAGACCGCTGATGAAGTTACTGGCGATATTCTGTAACCCAAACCCGACGCCCACGCCAACCGCCCCGGCGAAAACCGTCAACGCGGCCAGATGAATCCCCGTATTCTCAAGGACAATGAAGATGCCGACAACCAGCACAATATTGCTTACGACTTGGGCAATGGCGTACTGGAGCGAGCGATCGAGTCCACTTTGTGCAAGCAGCCGGTTAAAGAGAAAGCGCTTCGTTCTAGAGGAGATCCAAAAAACCGCGACCAGGAGCGCGACCAGTAGAAAAACCTGAACGAGGCTCAGCTTGATCGCCGGAAGAGCTGCATTCCAAGCTAGGGGAATTCCGGCGGCATTGATCGCACTGACGATGAAAAAGACGATCGACGCCAGACTCAAGATGGTCGTGACGATAGCGATGAAATTGGCGTCGATCTTGAAACGGCTAAGAAACCGGCGAACCGCATGGCTCTGTAAGATTCTGGCAGTGAGAAGACCGGCTGCGAAAAGGCCGACGAATGCAACCAGGCCGAGGAATGTTACGTAGTGGTCGCCAACGTAAAAGAGCGGTCGCTCCAGAAGCGTTATCTCCACGTTTCCTAGTGTGAACGCGTTATGGGGGTTGGCAACCGCGAAGCGCTGAGGCCTTTGACTGTAGCTTCCCTATGGGAAGCGCAGCGTTGATTTGGTTGAGACGCGGCTACAGCAAGTGCTACTGCTGCTTGGCGCGCTCTTCGATATACTTAATCACGTCGCCGACTGTCTGCAGCTTTTCGGCGTCTTCGTCCGGGACTTCTACGGAAAATTCCTCTTCAAATGCCATCACCAGTTCGACGATATCCAGCGAGTCCGCGCCCAAATCCTCAATGAAAGAGGCCTGTGGCGTGACCTGCTCCGGATTGACGCCGAGTTGCTCGACAATGATGTCCTTAACTTTCTCTTCGATCGATTTGTCCGCCATAAAATTTGTTCGGTTTATGTTAATAGTGCGTGGAAAAGCCTAAAGCCGTCCCGAGCACAGCATGGCAAGTAAATGAATTAAACAGGTTGTCAATCATTTTCGGGAACGTGCCGCATGTGCGCTGGATGCGGTTCTTATCATTCCGAGAGAAGTCGAGGAATCTCTCGATCTTCTAGTGATTGCTTTCTCCAATCCCCCGACATTTAGAGATGCCCCACTCTGCTCGACATGACAAAATGCCGTAGCCGCAGACGCTAACGTGATAGTGGGTTCGGCACCTCCACCTTCACGTTTGCTTCCGTTTGTCATTCGAGTAGATGAAGCCGATGACATCTTCCCCTGTCGAGCCTGCCGACCTGCTCGATCTAAAGCTGCTGCCTGCCTGGGTGAAAGAACCAGTCGAGCCCAAACGTTACGCGGATGTGGAAGTCGAGCACGGACTTGAGCGCCCAGCGCGGCACCATCGGGGTGCGCCGACAGACCGGGGAAGGCGGTCAACGCTAGACTCCGGTAGATCGCGAGCGGGCGTCCAACGGCCAATAACGAAACCGGGCAAGCATGAGGCAAGGCGTCGCCGGTTCGAGCCGGACCGGCATTCGGCACGGCGCGGTAGCGCGGAAGATCGCCCGAGGGGAGAGGAGCGTCCTTCCGTAACACGAACACCACTGCAGATCACAATCCGTTTTCTGCCATACTCCCCGGCGTTCGAAAATGTTGTTGCGCAAATCAAGTCCGGCTCAGTGGCATATTCGCTGTACGCCTTGGCGCGTTTGTTTCTTGAAAAGCCTGAACGGTACGACGTGCGGTTCATGGCGAAAGCGGAACCGCCGCTTTATCGCCTTGGCGATAATGGCGCCTTGTCTCTGAATCGAGAATTCCTCGAGCAAAATGCGTTCCGTCTGGCTCAGTCCGATTTCTACAGGATCGACGTTGCCGAGTCCGAACCGATCAAGGGAAATTTCTCAAATATCGCGCGATGCCGGTTGAGTGGAACACTTCTTGGTCCGACGAACCATCATAATTATCAGTTGCAACTGCGTGGCCTTTACGAGCAACGCTTTAGCCGCCGGATGAGCTTCGCGGATTACCAGCGACAGATCGAGATTGTGAATGATGCGGAGTTGATTGAGCGCTGGAAAGGAGAGGCTCGGAAGGTGACTACCTACACGACGAGCCGCGAAGAAGTTCCTTTAACGTTCTCTTCTCTGACCGAAGCAGAGCGGCATTTCCGATCGCATTATTTGGAGGGATTAGTCAAGGGACTGGAGGAAGCGACCATCGGCGGAGTCCAGAGTCGGCGTTTACCGGACAGGGTAATCAATTGGGCGGTCGAGGATGCTTGGGTGCGGGAAACGCGCTCGCCCTCAGGAATGATGCAGGAGTTGGCTGGGCGATTTCGACAGAATGGGCTGCACGTTTTTCGCCATCGCCGCGGGATGTTGTTTGTCTCGCCGATCCGAACACGCTCCTTTGTTCACGAACAAGCTGGCGTATCGCCATCTGTGAATGCAATTCTCGAAGCGCTGGCAGGGACAGCGGTGATCAATCGCAAACAGCTTCTTGAGAAGTTGATTGGCAGTGTTGCAACCGAAGATGTAGAGCCGCGCAAACTCGCGCTTGTATCCGATTTGCGCTGGCTGATCAACGAAGGCTATGTGATCGAGTTCAATGATGGCTCGCTCGATCTTCCGCGAGGAAAAGCCAGACCGCGGGAAGCTTTAGCGCCGGACATGGCCGCAGAGGCAGTTGATCGCGGATTCCCTAAACCGGCCGAGCAGACGCTCGCCCTGGCGATTTGGCGTGGACCCTACTCGTTAACGATTCTTAGCAAAGGCGCCGAGTCGCCCCCTTCGTAACGAACGACTTCATTTTTTTCGTTCAAGAGCGCAACACGCGCTGCATGTAATGCCGCTTCTTCGAGTGTGTAGCGCGCAAAACTCATGATTGTAAGGCGGTCGCCAATTTTGCCGAGATGGGCCGTGGCGCCGTTTAATTCGATGATTCCACGCCGAGTTTCGCCTAGAATCGCGTAGGTCTCGAATCGTTTGCCATTATTCAAATTACTCACGAGGATTTTTTCGTATGGAATTAGTCCAACGAGTTCAGCCAGATCGGCGGAAACCGTCAGGCTGCCTTCGTAATCCAGGCTTGCTCCGGTGACGGCGGCGCGGTGAATCTTGGATTTGAGGAGGGTGAGTTGCATCGATTCGATTTGCAGGGCGCCTTGATCAGCCCCAAAAGCCTTCGGTCTCAGATACGGCTTACAATTTCAGATCGCGCCGGCTTTTCTGAGCGTTTTATAGGCACCGTTTTTGTTAATTGTCTTTAGACCACGCGCTGTAACGCGAACGCGTACAAACTTTTTCAGCTCAGGCACCCAAATACGCTGCCGCTGCAGGTTCGGCGCGAAAATGCGCGGCACGTTTTTCGTGATATGCCGGCCTACACCGCCCTTCTTCTTAGCCAAGCCACGCCGGTGAATGACGCTGCCGCGCATAGCTTTTGATCCCGTAATACTGCAAATTCTCGACATAACGTGAATGAAAAACGCCGCGTAAAGTGGCGCGCACGAGCCAGCCGGTCAAGTGGATGTTAACTAAATGACGAAATTCGGAAGCACGAATGACGAAACCCGAGCGAGGGGACGTGATTCGTTGAATCGTTAGAGCGTTACATGGATTCACGATTCAACGATTTCAATCGTTTAACGATTTAACGAGTCGAAGCAGTCATTCTTTCGGAATTCGACATTCGTCCGTCTCGCCGTAGCCAAGGCGAAGGTCAATGCTTCGATATTGTCTTTATTCATGGTTGAACGCGCAACTGGCGGAGGCGGTCAAATTTAGCTCGCACAAGAGCCCGGCGAGTTTGCAAGATCGATATTGCACATAGCCAATGCACAAAAATAATCACAAACTGCGGATTGGGATTGTTGGAGCGGGCAACATCGTTCGCACTCGTCACTTGCCAGCTCTTAAGAAACATCCCGAGGTCGAGATTGTTGCTGTCTCCAATTCAACGTACGAAAGCTCAGAAAAATTTTGTCAGGAATATTACCCGTCGGCTACGCCGATGCGGAATTGGCCCGATCTACTTGCCCTGCCGGACATCGACATCATCTGGATCGGCACGCCCCCGGTAATGCATTCGGCCGTGACGGTCTCGGCGCTTGAGGCTGGTAAACACGTTTTTTGTCAGGCGCGTATGTCGATGGACCTGGCAGAAGCTGAGGAAATGCTCGGGGCATCAAAGCGCTATCCCGAATTAGTGACGATGCTTTGTCCGCCGCCGATGGGAATGCGGGCCGATCTGCTCGTGAAAAAACTCCTGGCTGAAGGTTACATCGGCCGTCCGCATCATGTGCGATTGCAAAGTTTTACCGGCAATTATTTGGATCCGGCCACTTCTCCCCATTGGCGGCAGAGGATCGAAATCAGCGGGCTCCACGTGCTAACACTAGGGATTTACGTCGAAGTGCTGCAACGTTGGCTTGGCGAGATCAACGGTGTCTTCGCGCGCGGAAAAGTCATTCACCCAATGCGCGAGGGCTACGAAGTCATCGTTCCCGATTTGCTGACCGTCCTTTGCGCTTTTGATAACGGCGCCGAAGGAGTGCTGGAGTTTAGCGGTATCGACGCCGTGGCACCGAGTGATCGCGTGGAAATTTACGGTAACAGCGGCACGCTCACTTACGATTTCGGTTCCGATGTGGTGCAAGTGGGAAAGGTTGGCGATCGCGGGCTGCATGTTGTCGATCTTCCTTCAGAATTGGACACTGAATGGCGCGTAGAGGAAGATTTTCTCGCCGCGGTGAAATCCAAGGGCCGCGTGCGTCCCCATCCGAATTTCGAAGAGGGCCTTGGTTACATGCGCGTCGTGCAAGCCGTCGCTGATTCTCGGGCCCGCAATGAATGGGTGGCGATTAAACGCTGAGCACAGCGCGTCGTCCCTAGGAAGTCATCGCGTTTCCCACGAGAAATCGTCTCACCACGAGCGCCCAGACCAGTAGGGTGATCAGTTGGTACCACGCGAACAACCGGTCGTAATCCCGTCGATGGGTAATGAGCCCACCTGCCGCGCGCACTGCGTATTAACCGACAAACGGAACGTACCACATCGGATGAGAGAGACCGCCGTGAACCGAGGTTTGCGCGATGTAGAGCAAACACATCGCGATGAAGGTGGAGTAATAGCCCGAACGGTTCCGTTCGAAGCGGCCGTGGTGTTCTTCCGCTTCCGATAAATCGGGCGGGTAAAGAAAAACCGTCAGCATGTAGAGTGTGATGGTCCAGACGATCAGTACGAGGAATTTATCGAAGCTCCAGTTTACCTCAGTGTTCCACTTAAAAGTGACCCACCACTGCAAAGCCAGCAGCAACAGCGTGGCCGGGGTTAGGACAATGTGGACCTCATCGAGTCGAGCGCGGCGATAAACTCGAAGCTGCTCATGAGATTCTGCGCGTTCTGCATGGCGCGTCGAGCTTAATGGGGATCAAACCCGAAAATCGAGCGACAAATGGCTGAATCTACCATAGCGCTCGCGTCATCACCGTGCGTCTGGGGAAATCACCTTTGCCAACAGCCAATCCACTGCGTTATTCAAATTGGCGAGCGCTGCGCTTTCGATCGGATCGTTGTGGTAGGCGCCAGGCAGTTGAATGACGCACTTTTCTCCGGTGTAGGCCTCAACTACAAGGTTGTGATAGTGGGGAGGAACGACTTCGTCTTTTTCCGCGAGTAAGAAGATTGCCGGAGCGCGAATCGCCTTCGCGTTTCTGACGCTGTCCAGGTCTTTCGGAATCTGTAATGCAACAGGACCAGCTAGCAGCCATAGATTCCACCAGCCAAACCGGCGCAGAATCATTTCGCGTAACGGCGGAGGATTCTGCAAAATTAATCCCACAACTGGACGGTGCGCAGCGATGTGTAGTGTCGCAGTTGCGCCGATGCTTGTTCCAAAAGGGACGATTGGTCGATCCGCTGCGTGACGTTTTAATTCATCAAACGCTGCGAGCGCTGCGGGACCGATCTTGGAAAGCTGGGCGGGCCCTGTGCTGCCACCGAATCCGGGGTAATTCATTCCCCAGATTTCGACTGCTCGGTCATTCCACATCCCGGCCTCGGCAACGGGCCAACGCTCAGCGCGGTCTGCGTTGCCATAGAACCGCAAAACATACATGTCCGCATTGCCTTTGGATCGTGCCAGGCGGGATTGCGCGATCCATACTTCCAATTGTCCCTTTTCGAATGGAATGGTTTTTCGAACCGCGCCACCTGCATTGATCGGTGTTCTTGTTGGAAACAAAATCAGATGGTCCGGTAAATGAGCGAGAAACATCACAGTGAAATATACGATCCCGATTGCGAGCAAACGCCAGGGTGGTGGCAGAACTCTTAGCTTCACATTGGTTTACTGGGCCAATCCTTCCGGCGTTCACGATCTTGCCATCTGCGCTAGGAAAGCCAACACGCGGATTTCATATTCTTCTCGTGCTGCTCGATGGAGATCGACGTGTCCGGCGTTTGGTACGAACCAAAGTTGCTTGGGCGATCGCGCGTGCTCAAACAGCATCCGTGTGTCGGCTGGTCTGGTGTTTCTATCTTTTTCGCCGCTTATGATGAACACTGGGCACTGGACGTCGCCAATGTGATCCACCGGACGCAATTGCGATGCTGAAACCCCAAGCCGCCACTGCAATTGGTTCAACAGGGCAGGCGTCAGGACTCGGCCGACGCCACCGAGGTAATTTTCCATCCGGTTGCGCGTTGCGGTTTCAATGGTCGGATAGACTTCCTCGAGAATAAGCGCATCAACTTTCAGCGGCGGAGTTGCCAGCAGAGCAGCTACGCCGCTCAATGAACTCCCAATAATCGCAACGCGAGCAGTTGGATCGATCCGGCGAACAAGATTTATCGCAGCGAGAACGTCACGACTCTCTTTCCATCCAAAGGTAATGTGATCGCCTTTTGTTTCGCCAGTTGCTTGGAAATCGATCAGCAAGACCGAGTAACCAGCACGATGCAGAAATCGTGCGCGATCAACCATGCTCAAACGATTCGCGCGAATGCCTGGCAGAAGTAAGACAGCGTCGTGATCATTTCGGACTGGACTCCACCAACCGTGGACAGTGGCCCCAGAATCGCTTGCAAAACTGACTGCTTGCGCGTTCAGGTCGGTGGGAGGGTTTCCAATTCGCGTTTGAATCGGATGCGCGAGCAGCCATCCAACGGAAATGGCACAGACGACGCCGACAAGAATTAAAGTTGCGCAAGCCACGACAAACCGTTTCATCAGCATTCGATTAAGGAGCCGTTTGTCTGGATGCCGTGCACGCCCATCTTTTGGAGCAGCCGATGCATGTCGGCAAGAAATGCAAGGGCGCGAGCTTTTCTGCGCCGGGCGAATGAACATCGCGAAAGATCAGCATGTCTTCAAAGCGATCCTCACGCCAACTCTCGTAACCGCAGCGTCCTTTGAATGTCTTGGGGTTTTTGAATGTTCCAAAGAGTATGTCCCAAAGTGGAATGTCCGCGAAGTTGTTGGTGTGATGGCGGAACTGATGATGGACGCGATGCGATTCGGGCCGCTGAAAAATGAAGCCGAGCCACCAGGGAGTTTTGATGTTCCAATGATAGAAGAATTCCCCGACTGCGATGAGAACGGTGTAATAGCCCGCGGTACGAACGCTGGCGCCAAATAACGGATACACAAGTAGGCTGCTGAGGATGGAATTGATTAGGATCTCCACGGGATGCTTGTAAAAGCTTGTAAGGATTTCAAGACGGCGCGCTGAATGGTGAATCTGATGTAGAACGCGCCATAGAAAGGCCGATTCATGCCGGTACCGATGCCACCAATAATAAACGAACGTGGAGAAGAAATAGATGATGAGCGCGGAGGGCCAGTCGCTGAAATGATCTCTGAGATGAAAGATCGAAGCGTGATCCAGCCAGCGATTCCATGTTTGACCGGCGAGCACCGTAATGCCGAGCTGAATCGAGTTGATAAGAATGACTCTTCCCCACCAGGCATTGACGCGAGGCAATTCCATCGCGGGCCACAATCGTTCGGCCAGAACACAACCGGCGGCGACCCCAAAAATGATGAGCACGTTCATGCTCAGATGTTCGCCACTCCCCGATCATTGCGTTAATCGATAATGCTTCGCGTCATTATCGATTTAACTGATGATCACGCTGCTAATTTGCCAAAAGCGTCTTCCACCACTCGTTAGGCGACAATGGCAGCAATTGCGGGGAAAGTGGCGTCGCTGGTGTGGTGAGCTCGCTAGCGTTACGGAGCCGATGTAAGCGTGGCTTTGGTTTCGTTGGCTTTCTCCGCGGCGCCGAGGAATCGCTGATACAGGAATGATGCGACCATCGCGATGATGGCGACCACTACGAATGCGCTGATACGATAAAGTTGATCGAGTTGCGAAAGATCGTGAAAGAAAAGTTTCACGACGCTGAGACCAAGCAAACCGAGACTCGCATAACGCACAGGCGCAATTTGCTTATGGATGCCAACGATAAGCATCAATAGCGCGAACAACGCCCAGGCGATGCTATAACTCATGTCGCGCGCGAAATTCCCTGAGAATCGAAACGTCAACGCAGTCGCGCCCGGTGCGCTGAAGTAATCGGCGATCTCGATGTTCACGATCAAAAAGGCGAGCACCGTGCCTAGTGTATAAAGCAAGGGCAGCACATTCGACCCGAGCACGAGTTGGCGCGGCGCCGCGAGGAATCGCCCGGCTGCGAACAGGCACACGGTCGCGATGCCGTAGGTGTAAAGATACCAATTAAGAATTGGGAACGCGGCGTGGGGATGATAACTCAGCACGGCCGGATTCAGGGCAAGCCTCGCAAAGACAACCGCAAGCAAAACGACCCCTGTCAGGCGCAGTCCCGGATGCGGGACGCGACGAAACAGCCAGCAAAGAGCTGCACCCTCCAGGGCCCAGCCCACCGTGATCCATTGTCGATCAAATTGGATTGGGAAAATCAGCGTGATGAAGAACAATGCTGCGCCTCCAAAGAGTGCGACTTGCGCATTTCGGGCCGGGCTGGTGAGTGATGTGCGTTTAAGCACCACAAAAAGTCCGAGGAGCGAGGGCAGAGCAAATGCCAGGGGTACGAGACCAGGTAAATGGCTCGGATAAGCGCTGCGAACAACGTCATACACCAGGTAAAAATGCAACGGTCCAGCTAGCGCGGCGGCGGCCCATGGCGCGGTTTCTCCCGCAAACTTCCGATGGACAATGAAAGGAAAGATCGTGAACAACGCGTAAAACCCGAGGTACCAAGTCAGCGGTAGCGTGGCGCGCGCAGGGTCGAAATGTTGGAAATGCCAAGCGTGTTCCAATGCGAGCACGCAAACGAGCCCGACCACAGGCAGCACGTCTAGCAAGAGCATTTTGCTCATGCCGAGAAGCAAAATGACCAGCAACAGTGCGAGCCCAAATACGGCTGATGGATTCACAACGGGTAACCGCAGCGTTACCATGATTAGCAGCAGAAACGGCATCGCGACCGATAACGCGGGGAGCTGAACTGAAAGATTCCCGGGGTCGGTGATGTCACCGAAGAGTTTTGGCGCACGTGTTCCTGCCTTCACGAAATGCCGGCAGGCCCAACTTGCGGCGACCAGAAAGAAAATCGCAAGGCCGCCAAGGATGAACAACGCTGTCGGCAAACCGGTGAGCTCACTTGGAATCCGCAGCAGCCACTCGCCCATCGCTATCAGAGTGAGCAGGAGCATGGCGAGAATCGGTAGGAGCCTGCCCGTTGCCAGGGCAGCTCCGAACGCGAGAACGTCGATAATCAACACGAACGGCCAAACGAGAATTGAAAGCTCCGTGATTTGAAAAATCGGCATCAACATCAGCAGGAGCGACAAGGCTGGAAATACCTGACTCCACCATGGGACATGGATCTTGCGCACGCGCTGCAGCACAATCGGGATCGCGGAATGAAACAGCGCGAAGATAAAATAGAACGTCAGCCCAGTATAAAGATGTGCAGTGGTGAGATACGAGTTCGTCCATGCGGCCAGAAGAATGAATGCCGCTAGCCCGGCGAGGGCATTAACAGCAGTCAATCGGCTTTCGAGCAACGTGAGCGCGAGAAGGCCAAGATCGACAATGAAAAAATAGCTGAACAAGAGCGTTGGCCGATGCGCGATCGTTGGGAATGAGAGCAGGTAAAACGCCGCGAGGATCGCCGCGCCTGCGAGCCCGAGCGCGCAGGCGAGAAGCGCATGATTCATTTTTCTGGTTCGCTTTGCCCATGCTACCGCTGCAAGAAACAGCCCTTGAAATCCCGCAAACACCGCCATGACAACGAGGACTTTGTTGCCGGCGAAATATTTTTCCGGGACAAAGAACGTGGTGATCCAGGCGAGCTGCATTAAGGCTGTTCCGAGTGCGCCTAGGATCGCGAGGGCATTCCACCGTTGCCGTTGCGCAACCGCGAGGAGACCGACATCGAGCAACGCGATATAGACGAAGAGGCCGAGAGGATAATCTTCGCCTGTCGAAAGCAATACAGGCGTCAGAAAACCGCCGGCGATCCCCAGCACAGCGACGACCATCGCATTCAGCCGGACGGCGAGCAGGAACGCGATCGCAGTGATCAACGTCATCAATAAAAATGTTGGAATGAGACCGAAGAACGCGAAGTGATAATAAGCTCGGCAGGCAAACGTCACGGCGTAGAACACCAGGGTTCCTGTCGCGCAGAGCGTCTGCGCCGTGACGGCGTTTTCCTTCCGTTTTAAAAGCAGACCGCCGATGACAAGGCTTGCGCCAACGGCAAATCCAATCGCAACCCGCAGCTCCGGCGAGATGAGATTGTGCTCGAAAGAATATTTCACGAAAAACGCCACGCCGAGGAAAAGCGCGAGGCCGCCGATCCACGCGAAAAGTTTCGCGCCCATGAATTGTTCCCAATTAATCGATGGTTTGGGCGGCGTTGCGATTTGAGGAACGGCTTCTTTGATGAATCTTTCGGGAATTGGCGGCGGCGCCGACACTTTCTCTTGCCCGATTTGAACGACTGTTGTGATTGGAACCGCTAACGAGACGGTTTCCATCGCTGCCACGGCGACTTCAGGTTGAAGAGCCGTGACGACCTCCGGCCGCAAATTGCCCACTTCGTTTTCAAGCGAAGACAATCGGGTAACCAAGTCGTCAACGCCGCGCTTTGCGCTGTTTGCTTTGGCGAGCGCGACGAACGGCAAGACGATAATCGCAATCAACAGACCGATGATGAACAGGACTAGGAGTTCCATATGTTTTTTACGTTTGACCGAATACCCGGCCTTGCTGCAGAGGATAACTGCTTTGCGCGATGCATGTTAATTGATAAAAATTGCGGATTTCATCGACGCTTTCGATCGTGAACATCCATCACCTCGAGTTGTTCTATTTCGTCGCAAAACACGGTGGCATCGCAGCCGCGGTCCGCAATATCCCTTACGGCATCCAACAACCTGCGGTGAGCGGGCAGATTGCGAAGCTTGAGGAGTCGCTGGGCACCAAGCTGTTTCAGCGACGACCGTTCGCGCTTTCGCCGGCAGGGCTGGAACTATTCGAGTTTATCAAGCCATTTTTCGACAACATCGAGATCGTTGGCGAAAAGCTACGTCAGAACAGGTCGCCGCAATTGCGCATTGCTGCGCCGTCGATCGTGCTCCACGACTACATTCCGGAGCTGCTGCAGAAGCTTCGGATTAAATTTCCCGAGTTCCGTCTCTATCTGCACGAGGCGGCGCGCGCCGAAGCAGAGAGATTACTGTTAGCCCGAGACGTCGATTTTGCGATTACCGTGGTTGAGAAAAAATCGCGCGCGGGGATTCAGGTTCAACCTTTGCTCGATCTACCGTTGATTCTGCTCGTTCACAGAAATTCCAGGCTGACTCGCGCCGGGGAGTTGTGGAAGCGCGACAAGATCGAAGAAACGCTAATCAGTTTCCCGCGAACGGATCCCGTTCAAGCTTCCTTTCAGCGCGGTCTTGAACGCCTTGGAGTGGAATGGTTTTGCGGCATTGAGGTCAATTCGGCTCGCTTAATCGAGCGTTACGTCGCGAGCGGTTATGGAATTGGTTTGGCAGTAGCGGTCCCAGGCTTCAAGCGTGCGACAGGGGTGCGCGTTTTGGAATTGCCGAATTTTCCCGCAGTTGTTGTTGGCGCGTCGTGGTCAGGCAAGCTTTCGAATATTTCAAAGCAACTGCTCGCCGAGTTGGAAACTGAGGCCCAAGTGCAAATGCGCCGAATGAAAAACCGAGGCCGGCATTAACCCGACGTTGATCTGGTTGCCGCCGCTGCGCGCTAATTCGGCTCGTCTTTTAGCATCGATTTGATCTGCTCGCGCAATTTCGGCGTCTCTTCGTGGTCGTGCGCCGAGACCGCGTGCTGCACCGCAGCATCCACCACTTCTTCTTCCGTGCCAGAGATTTTCAGCGAGCAATTTTTCTCACTCGGATAATCTCTGCAATCGATCGATTTTCTTTTAGCTGCCATTGTTAGCTGTGGATTAATTAACTCTTCTTCAATTCCGCCAGATCTTTTAGCACTTGGTCGCTGTGATCGGCGGGCTTGACACCGGTGTATACCTTGGCGATTTCGCCTTTCGGATTAACGATGAACGTGTTTCGCGCGGCGAGTTTGCTCCCTTTGTAATCCATCACCGAACCGTACTCGGTCGAGACCTTCCCGTCAGGGTCGGCGAGCAATTTGAAGTTGAGTCCTTCCTTCGTGCAAAAATCCTTGTGCGATTGGGCCGTGTCTACGCTCACGCCGAGAATGACCGCTCCAGAGTCTTCATATTTTGCCAGGTCGCGTTGGAAATTGCGCGCCTCCATGGTGCAGCCGCTGGTAAAATCTTTCGGGTAAAAATAGAGCACGACCCACTTGCCGCGATAATCCTTCAGGCTTACCTGCGACCCGTCGCCAGTCGTTAGGCTAAAATCCGGCGCGGGCTTTCCGACCTCCGGTTGCTGTTGAGTTTCCGCCGCTGCCATCACGCCCAAGGTGCCAAGCCCGATGATTACTGACAAGATCATGTTTCGCATTTTCATTCCCTCAGTCTTGGGGCGCATGGGCAGCTAGTCAAGGAATGCCGCCGAAGAGCTTCGGGGCCGACTAGAAATGGGACCGCTGACAAATCATTGCTTCTTGAAAGGAATGGCTTGCGCGAGATTGTGCGTTTGAGGCAAAACTGAGCTAAATGGTTCAAATGGTCGCATCGCCACACGCCGAAGTGAAACCTGCGCGGCTGATTCTTGGCTTGATCGCCTGTGTCGGGCTTGTCTTCACGCTCATCACGCTGTTGTTCGGTTTCATCTCAATTCCGGCAAATTCTGTAGGGGTGAAGACTCGCTTTGGCGCTTACCACGATGTGGTCGATCCCGGACTCGGTTATGCGATTCCATATATCGATGAGATAAGCATCGTGCCAACCCAGCGCCTGCTAAAACTGGAGTTTGGTTTTTCTACGCCGAACGCCACTAATGCTTACCAGGGCGACATGGAGCCGGAGGAAACCGAGACCATGATCACGGGTGATCTAAACACCGCCCTTGTCCCATGGGTCGTGCAGTATCGGGTTACCGATCCAAAAACGTATCTGTTCGGAGCACGCGAACCTGAGAAGACGTTGCGGGACCTTTCCGAGAGCGTGATGCGCGAGGTAATTGGCGATCGCACCGTGGACGAAGTACTCACAATCGGGCGACACGACATTGAATCATCGACGTTGAAACGTTTGGCCGACCTTTCTTCGCAGTACGACCTGGGAATTCAGATTCAGCAAGTGCAACTCGCGACGGTGCGCCCTCCGCCGGCCGTGCAGGGTGCCTTTAACGAGGTCAACCAGGCGCAACAGGAAAAGCAGACTGCGATTAATCAAGCCTGGGCGGTGTATAACGATGCAGTGCCGAACGCTCGCGGCCAGGCGAAAGAGCGCGAGAAACAGGCCGAAGCGTATGCCTTCCGCCGGGTGAACGAGGCAAAGGGCGAAGCACTAAAATTTTCTCTGTTGTTGGCTGAGTATCGGAAAGCGCCGGAAGTAACGCGCCGCCGTCTTTATCTAGAAGCGATGCAAGCAATCTTCCCCAACTTGCAAAAGAAAATCATCGTCGACGACAGCTTGAAGAACATTCTCCAGACGTTGCCGTTGTTGCCGGCCGATCAAACCAAGGCATCCCAATGAACGTTATCGATGTCACTCCACGACCCGCGGCTGTTTCGGCCGTTGTGCGCTTTTTGCAGAGCCAATTGATGTCGATCGTGGGGATTCTTTTCATTCTTACCGCGCTCAAATGGGGAACGCTGCTGTTCGTTGTCCATCAATATGAAACTGTGATCATCACGCGTTTCGGCAAAATCGTTCGCACGGTCACAAGCCCTGGATTGAAGATCAAACTACCCGTGATCGATAAAGTGCACCGTTTTGACAAGCGTATCCTCGCGTGGGACGGACCACCGACTGAATGCCCGACTAAAGACAAGCTCTACATTATTGTCGACTGTTTTGCCCGATGGCGTATCAGCGATCCATTCCTGTACTATAATCGCCTCAACGACGAACGCAGTGCGCTGTCGCGCCTGGATGACATTCTCGGAAGCGAAACGCGAACCGCTGTCGCCACGCACGACCTTGTAGAGATCATCCGCGTTACCAAAGGGCGAAAACCGGTGCGCGACGAGGAGTTGGAGAAAAGCGGCACGGTTTTGCCCACGACGATTCCTGACATTGAATTTGGGCGTGGCGAAATCGAAAAACAAATTACCGAACGCACTCGCCAGAAGATTTCCGATTTCGGAATTGAACTGCTCGACGAACGATTCAAGCGGAGCAAGTACAATCCCGCCGTCGCGGAGAAAATTATTGAGCGGATGTCGAGTGAACGGCACCAGATCGCTGCCCGATTTCGCTCCGAAGGTCGCGGCGAAGCGGCGAATATCAACGGCCAAAAAGAAAGCGACGTCGCCTCAATCAGTTCCACCGCAACGAAGAACGCCCTTGAAACTGAAGGGAAGGCCGACGCCGAGGCAGCTTCCATCTACGCCGCTGCATTCAACCCGCCCGATGCACAAGAGCTTTATTCGTTTCTTCGCAGCCTCGACGTGATGCGAGCGGCGTTTGAAAAAGATACCACGGCAGTCATTTCGACAAACAGCGAGCTCGGTCGATTACTCAAATCGATGGCCGAGGCGGTCGCGCCACAAAAACCTCGCTGAGCGGTCAAGGGGCGGATGTATGTACTGGGGAGCGCAGGCTGGCAGCCTGCCAGGTCTCGGCAGCTTGCTGAGGGCGGCGAAATGGCATCGCCTGAAGATTGCGCGCCCAAAGATGTTGCCGGCAGAGCTGCCTCCAACTACACGCTGACAGGCTGTGCCCCCCAGAGTTCGCGCAGTGCGTCGGCTATCCGGATGCTTTATCTTAATTCATGCGCATCTGGACGATAGGTCACTCGACGCGCAGCATCGATACGTTCATTTCGCTGTTGAAGGCAAACGGAATCACGGTGCTTGCTGATGTTCGCACCTGGCCCGGATCAAAGCGCTATCCGCAGTTCAACAAAGAAAAGCTATCCCACTCGTTAGGCAAAGCGGGGATTCGTTACGAACATTTTCCCGAACTCGGCGGGCGGCGAAAGGCAAAGCCGGATTCAAAAAACACAGCCTGGCGAAATGAATCATTTCGCGGTTACGCCGATTACATGGAGACAGAAGAGTTCAACAAAGGTGTTAAGCGCCTTCTCGATCTTTCTGCCGCTGCCGGCCCTACCGCGATCATGTGCGCAGAAGCGGTCTGGTGGCGTTGTCATCGGTCGCTAATTTCCGATTACCTCAAAGCGCGCGGCATCGAAGTCATCCACATTCTCGATGCAAACAAAACCGAACCGCACCCATACACATCCGCTGCGCAGATCGTGAACGGGAAACTAAGTTACGCACCAGAGAATTCACTGCTGTAGCGGCGATCTATGATCGTCGAATGCCAGGCGGAGTGTTTTTTGGACGGCCGCGACTTTCTTTTGCCTATCAAGGATTGGTCACCCGCCCGAGAAAAAGACAGACGTCACTCGGAACATGCTGAATCGCGTATACGAATGGTCGATCGATTTTCACTTCAATTGGGGGTGGTTTTGGCCCACGAATCGCCGTTGCCCTCATCATCACAACCGCAGTCGCTGCAGCCGCCTCGGTTCCTTTTTCGTCCACGGCAACGAAGGTTTTGTGAAAGACGTTGGAGATGTAGAGATAATCGTTCGGTTTGCGCGGCGCCATCCTATCGAAATTCGCGCTGCCTCGCGGAATATCGAATGCGCTTTTCATTCCAAGCGCCTGAAGTTTTTCCGCGAGCGCAATGGTCGGCGGTTCCAGTTTGAACTTTGGCAAATGCAGATCGACATCCTGCGCTTCGAGCTTTGTGCATCCTGCTAAAACATCCGCGGTTAGCTTCGATTCCAATGCGCGCAGACCATTTATCTCGTCGGGAAGAAGAACGATAAATTGGAGATCGTCGCCGACATAGGGAAGGATGATTGCGCTGAAGCCCTCGCGCTTGGCGTAACCAAATCGTGCGGTTTTCCGCATCATCGGAACATTGACCGGCGCGCCGCCGCGGACATGGAATGGTTCCGGCTGCGTCGTCTCCTCGGAAAATGGATCCGCCCACGGTGCTTTGAGATAAAGGGCGTTCGCTAGGACGAGCCGCGTCAATTTATTCAGTGCGTCCGCCGGAATCAGATCGCGAATCTTGTCGCGCGTCTGGTCCGCCACCCATTTGTTAATGTGATCTGTCGCTGCCGCGGGATCAGCAACAAAATCGAGCGGCTCAAATGCACCGCCGTAGTTTTGTTTTACCAGCAACAAAAAATTCTGACGAAAATCGTAGTTCTTTTGAGCAAAAAGGCAGTTGGCGATGTTTAGCGTGATCGGCTCGCCCGGACCGCCAAATTCCTTGTCTTTCTTAGCCAGTTCGGCCGTCTTCGCGCTCATTTCTTCCAGCGAATGCTGAAGCGAAGCGAAAGACGCAGCCACTGCGCTCGCGTCGCTTGGAAAATGCAGCACATGCGCCATTTCCGTGCGCGTATCGCCATCCGCGCCAGCGAGAGTCATGGCGAGGGCACTTTCAATCGAATAGGGTGAGATGCAAAGGTTGCCGTTGGCTGTGGCAAGCCGCCGGTGAAGCTCGACACCGAGGTCGTTCGTTGCCTTTGCCGCCAGGTCGAAGTTTGTTGCGGCGTGCGCCATCCCAGCGACTAACGCGCCGAATAGTTGCAAGATCAAAAACCGCTTCATGCCCGCCATGAGACACTTAAATTGCGAAGGTTGCGACGCTAATCTGACGCATTCCGGTCCCGTGTTGATCGCGCGCCTTCCGAGCTTCGCATTCGAAGGTCGATCGTCCGCCTCAGTGTAACGATGCCGGATCAATTGACGGAGGCGCGAACGTTAGATCACAAAACCCGTTGTCCAAATCGTTGAAGAGAGCGCGTTCCGTGTGACAATTTCCTCATGGACGAACCCAAAATCCCAACTCGCATTGATATTTCCGACTCTGACAAGTGGGACCTGACGCATCTTTTTGCCGATGTCGGAAAATGGCAGGAAGATTTTGCCTGGCTTCAGTGGACGTATCCAAAGCTTCAGAACTGGAAGGGCAGAGTAGGGGATTCGGCACAGACGCTGGCGGAGGTGCTCGAGTTCGAAAGGTCGCTCGATTTGAAGATAGAGCGCATTTATCACTACGCGTCACTGCAACTGGCAGAGGACAGCACCAATAACGAATATCTTGCGCGGATTGGGCAGGTTCAGAACCTGCTCACGAAGATCGGCGAAGCTGCGGCGTTTGTGCTGCCTGAAATTCTGGCGATTGATCACGAAACGTTTGCCAAATTCGTTGCCGATCCCGCGCTGGCTGAGTGGCGAACCAAGCTGCACAAAATTCGCCGGATGAAACCGCACGTGCTCTCCGTGCCTGAGGAACGTCTTCTTGCGCTGGGGAGTGTCGCGCTCAGCGGTTACGACGACACGTTTTCACAGTTGACGGATGTGGACATGAAATTCGGCGTCCTGATCGATGAGACGGGACACAAAAGGCCGCTCACCCAGAGCTCGTTCGGCTCGTTTTTGGTCAAGCGCGATCATGAGCTGCGCAAACGCACTTTCCATCAATTCTATGCAGAATTTCGCGACCATCAATATACGCTTGCCGCATCCCTTGCTTATTCGGTCAAGGCAGATGTTTTTTATGCACGGGCAAGGCATTATTCATCTGCGCTTGAAGCTGCACTCTTTCCAGACGATGTGCTGATTGCCGTTTACGACGGATTGATTCAGTCGGTTCGCGCGAATTTGAGGCCTCTCTTTCGCTATTTCGACCTGCGCCGCCGTGCGCTTGGATTGCGCGAGCTGCATCATTACGACACCTACGTCCCGCTCGTTCCCGAAATCGAGACTCGTTTCACGTTTGATCAGGCCGCGGAAATGGTCTTAGCCGCGCTTGAGCCGCTTGGGAAGGAATATGTTGATGTCCTGGCGGAAGGTCTGCGCACTGGTCGCTGGTGCGACCGCTACGAAACGAAAGGCAAACGCAGTGGCGCGTTTTCATCCGGAAGCTACGAGGCGCCGCCCTACATCCTTATGAATTACAAGGAGGATGTCTTCGCCGATGTCTATACGCTTGCACATGAAGCTGGTCACTCCATGCACAGCTGGTTCGCGCAGAATTCGCAGCGATTCCAGGATTACGAGTATCCGATCTTTCTGGCCGAGGTCGCCTCAACATTTAACGAGGAACTGCTCACCCATTACCTGCTCAAAACAACGAACGACCCGAAGATGCGCGCCTACATCATCAACCGGCAAATCGACGACCTGCGGGGCACACTTTTCCGGCAGACCATGTTTGCTGAGTTCGAGAAGATTATTCACGCCGTTGAGGAAAGCGGCGACGCGCTGACGCTCGACGTTTTCAGGTCGCAGTATCACACGCTGCTCGAAACTTATTTTGCTGAAAACTTCGTGCTCGATCCCGAACTCGATTTGGAATGCCTGCGTATTCCGCATTTCTACCACCCGTTTTACGTTTATAAATATGCGACAGGGATTTCTGCCGCGGTTGCGCTTTCGCAGCGCGTCCTTGGCCACGAGTCCGGGAGTGTGGAGGCATATCTTAGTTTTCTGCGTTCCGGTGGTTCGAAGTTTCCACTGGAGACGTTAAAAGCGGCAGGTGTGGACATGACGACATCCGCTCCAATCGAGAGCACATTGCGTTTGTTTGAACAGCGGCTCGACAAATTGGAAGAGCTGCTGCTGTAGGGCGTCAACGTTTCCACGCTGTGGTGGCAGCAGTGTCGGCTGTGCCTTAAACATTGCAGGCGGCACGCCTGCCTCTACAAATTCGAGCAATGCAGTTGGATGCCGACGAACTTCGCCAAAGATTAACTCCCCCGTTTCGGGAGAACTTCGAAGAGCTTGGAGAGCTCGGTGCGGCTGTATCTATCTGGCAAAATGGAAAACCGATCGTCGATCTTTACAGCGGATTTTGCGATACCCGCCACGAAAAACCCTGGGAAGCTGACACGCTCGTCCTGATCTGGTCTGCCACCAAGGGAATTGGCAGCGCATGCGTCCTCCATGTGTTGCAGGAGCACAGGATTGGCATCGACAGGTGCGTGGCGGAGCTTTGGCCCGAGTTCGCTCAAGCTGGCAAAAAAAGAATAACGTTCTCGCAGTTGCTTTCGCATCAAGCCGGGCTTTGCGCTTTGGATGTGCGAGTTGACATACTCGATTACGGCGCCGTTATCAGAGCACTCGAAGCACAAAAGCCATTGTGGCTGCCGGGGACCGCACATGGTTATCACGCTCGCACGTTTGGATTCCTTCTCGATGAACTCGTCCGTCGGATCGCCGGGAAAACGCTCTCCCAGTATTGGCGCGAAGCGTTTGCGCAGCCACTGAATCTCGATCTTTGGATCGGTTTGCCTGAGCGAGAGAATTCACGTGTGGCGACCATTTACGCTGCGAAAAGCGGCAGGCCGCCCGAACCGAAAAACCGCCAGTCCGGCTCGGACTTTTATCTTGATCTTGTCACGCCGGGCACGCTGGCACGCAAAACATTCTCGTCACCGTACGGGTTGCAGTCTGTTAGCGGGATGAACACTCCCGCTGTCCGCGCTCAACCGATTGTTTCATTCGGAGGGATCGGGAGCGCGTCGGCACTTGCGAAGTTCTATTCCATGCTTGCGAACGGCGGGAAACTCGGTGAGCAAACCTTCTTTTCCGAAGAAACAATCGGATGGATGACCACAATGCTGTCAGATGGCATGGACCGCGTTTTTCAAATACCGACCGCGTTTTCAGCCGGGTTCATGAAAGATCCACGAAACGCGGTGCGAAGAATGTCCGGCCCGTCACCGAACGCTTTCGGACATCCCGGTGCGGGCGGCAGCCACGTCTTTGCCGATCCCGAAAACAGGATTTCGTTCGCCTATGTCATGAATCAAATGGAACAATCGCTTCTGCCAAACGAAAAATCGCTGCGCTTGGTAGACGAAGTTTACAGGTAGAGACCGCGCAATTGCGGGAGGAAAGCCATACTCTCGGCGCGCCCGGGGTCGCGCCCTGCCTATTCGCCAATCACAGTGATGAAGACTTTTCGCAGGTGGGGTGCGCGACGGTGTTCGAACAGGAAAATGCCCTGCCAGGTTCCGAGCTGCATTTGACGATCGACAATCGGCACGGTCTCGCTGGTACGCGTCAACACCATCCGGATATGCGATGGCATATCATCGCTGCCTTCGGAACTGTGCGTGAAGTAATCGGCTTCTTCCGGTACGAGGCGGTCGAAGAATTCTTCCAGATCACATCGCGCAGTCGGATCGGCATTTTCCATGATGATCACGCTGCAACTGGTGTGCTGGACGAAAAGGGTCGCCGTCCCGTTTTGTACACCGAATCTGTCCATTTTTGACCGCACTTCGTCCGTGATTTCATACAGTCCTTTTCCGTTCGTGCGGATCTCAAGTTGATTGTGATGAACGTGCATTAGGGCGCAGATTATTCAACGAGACCAAGGGCGCAATCTGTAAACTGACAGGCTGGGAAGCCTGTCTGCCGAGACAGCCAAGATGGCTATCTTCCGAACGCGCGTTGATCTCTGCCTCCCCTGATGGCCTAATAATCTTGGTGAGAGGCGATCTGGAGAAGGTGTTATTTGATGAGCCGGCGATTCATCGGCGCTTGGATGATATGGCAGCGCAAATTTCGAACGATTATCGTGATCGCGATCTGACAGTGATCGCAGTCTTGCACGGAAGCTTGATGTTCGTAGCTGACTTGCTTCGCCGAATCCCGCTTCCCTTGAAGCTGGATTGCCTGAGCGTGGCGAGTTATCACGGAAAAGCGCAGTCCAGCGGTGAGGTCGTTTTCAAGCTCGCCACGGCGAGTCCGTCCGGTGGCGGACAGATCACGCTCCCGGATGTCGGGGACCGGGATATTTTGGTCCTGGATGATATTCTGGACAGCGGTTTTACGCTTGCAGCCGTTCGCGAGACTTTAGAAACAGCCAGACCGCACAGCATTCGGATATGCGTGCTGTTGAGCAAAAAGAAACAACGCGTGCGGGAGGTGGATGCAGATTATATCGGGTTCGAAATCGAAGACGAATTTGTAGTCGGCTACGGACTCGATTTCAGGGAGCGTTATCGCAATCTGCCTTATATTGGCGTGCTGAGAAGAGAATTGCTGGAGCAACCGGGCAAATGAAAGTACGAGCGCAGTTTTATGCGCAATTGCGCGATCTAGTTGGAAACAGTGAAATGGATGTCGATCTTGCGGAAGGGACGACTGTCGGGAACTTGCTGGACCAAATTTATGCGATTCAACCGAAGCTTCGCCCGCATGATAAAAATATTTTGATTGGTGCGGGCGTGGAATTTGTGGATCGGAATTACAAGCTCAAACCGGGAGACGAAATTTCAATCATGCCGCCATTGCAGGGCGGATAGCTGCAGCGGATCCCCGGGGCGACACAGCGTACGTATTCGCAAATTCAGCTTCGCGCTTCGCAGAGCGAAGCGGCTGCAGAATTAGTCTCGAAAATTTTTGAAATTTGTGGCGATGCCAAAGTCGCGGCCACGGACGAATTGAATCACTGCCT
>DASZGW010000099.1:0-43424 GCA_035938475.1 Candidatus Udaeobacter sp. | reverse complement strand
GCGCCCTGCGTCAGGTTGCGAGGATTGCGCTCGCGGTGTTCGATCGATATCCGTCGCCTTTGAGCCGAGGTCGTCAGATTGTGAGGATGACCCGGCCGAAAGGCCGGCCCTCAACCAGGTAACGCAGTGCTTCAGCCGCCTCGGTCAGCGGGAACTTCTTAGCCACGATCGGTTTGATCGCACCGGATTTAAGCAGAGAGACGATAACATTCCAGGCGTCAGCCCGGGCCGCCTGGGGCTGAGCAAACAAGTTGAAGCTCTGGATGCTGGCCCGTTGCCAGATCAGATTTGTCACGTCAATGGTTGCCTTGCGGCTTGCCGAATACCCCAGTGTTGTGAGGCTTCCTCCCAACGCAAGCACTCCGAGCGCCTCGCTCAGGACTTCACCACCGATCCCATCGATGACATTGTCTGCGCCGTAACCGCCGGTGATGCGACGCACGCCGTCAGCCAACTTCTCCGAGGACGTATCGATGACTTCATTGAATCCGAGCGCCTTCGCCTGCGCGGCTTTCGCTTGATTGGTCGTGCTTGAGATGGCGCGTTTTGCGCCCAAGGCACGCGCCAATTGTGTCACCGCGTTGCCGATCGATCCTCCAATCGCCGGCGCCAGCACTGTTTTTCCTGCCTGGAAACCAGCGCAGGTGAGAGCCATTTGCGCGGTGAGATACGCGACCGGAATACCTGCGGCACTCACGTCGTCGACATTGTCAGGAATCAGGCAAAGGTCTTCTTTCCGTACGGCAACCCACTCACTATCGGTCCCATCCTCAAAAGCGCCATAGGTGCCGAAGAACATCACGCGTGAGCCGACGGGAAAGTCCGTTCCGCCTCCCTCCTCGACCACGCCCGCTCCTTCGTTGCCCAGGACTAACGGCGCCTTCGAGCCGTGGAATTTGCCGGAGAGAATCGTATGGTCCAGCGGCGTGACGCCGGCGGCGGTGATTCGCACGATCACTTTCCCCTTTGTAACCGCCGGTTTTGGAAGTTCGATGAGCTTCAGCCCTTGATAACCACTAAATGTTTCGGCTCTCATTGCACGCATATCATTTCTCCTTTGATTCAGGCATTCATTCCGCCATCCACGGTAAGGTTCGCCCCAGTGATGTATGAAGACTCGGGACCGGCGACAAAGGCGACCAGTGCAGCGACCTCATCGACGTGCCCATAGCGGTCGAGCGCCGTAGCGGCCTTCTGTGGCACCGCCCACTCGCTCGCGGCGGGGTTCAACTCCGTATCGATCGGACCCGGCTGCACATTGTTGACCGTGATGTTTCGGTTCGCGACCTCTCTGGACAGCGCCTGAGTAAATATCTTCACAGCTCCCTTCGTGGCCGAGTAGGGGACAAGGCCGGGCACCAGGACACGCTCGCCTACGGACGAGCCAATCATGATGACGCGACCGCCGCTGTTCATATGCTTCAGCGCCGCCTGCGTCGCGATGAACACGCCGCGGACGTTAATGTCGAGCACGCGATCCATCTCTTCCAGCGTTGTCTCCTCAAACGTTTTCGGAATAGCAGTGCCGGCATTGTTTACGAGAATGTCGAGGCGGTCGAAAGTCGCGACAGTCTTCTCGACCGCGGCCTTAACGGCTTTGGCATCGGCAGCGTCCGCCTGGATCGCGATCGCTTTTCCGCCGTCGCGTTCAATCTCCTTGACCACCGACGCGGCCGCGTCGGCCCCTTTCGCGTAGGTGATGGCTACCTTCGCCCCGTCTGTCGCCAGACGTTTGGCGATTGCCGCACCAATGCCGCGCGAACCGCCCGTAATAAGTGCAATCTTTCCTTCCAGTTTTCTAGTCATCGTCTTTCTCCATTGTTGCGATCTTTGTGATCTACTTTCACAGTGTTATGTATCGTTCGATATGAAACTAAACGCTGGACAAACGCGCGTCAAATGATTTATTTACCTATCGGTATGAAATCAGAAACTGACCTGCCACAGCGCGGACGACCGCGCGCGTTCGATCCGGATGCGGCCTTGGAACGTGCCATGCACGTTTTTTGGGCCAAAGGTTACGAAGGCGCTTCGCTCTCCGACCTGACACGGGCCATGCGCATCAATCGGCCAAGTCTTTACGCTGCTTTTGGCAATAAGGAGCAGCTCTTTCGCAAAGTTCTCGATCGATACGCTAACGGACCGCTCGCCTATTTTGGCAAGGCTCTAGCGGCGCCGAAGGCGCGGGGTGTTATTGAACAAATATTCCTAGGCGCGGCCAGGATGGCGGGTGATCCGAGGTTTCCATCAGGATGCCTCATGGTTCAAGGTGCGTTGGCGGTCGGAAATGCGGCTGGGTCCGTTCGGAAGGAAGCAGCCGGGCGCCGCGCCGCCAGCGAAGTTGCGTTGCGTCGTCGCCTTCGACGCGCAAAGCGGGAAGGGGATCTCCCGAAAAACGCTGACCCAGCCGAGCTGGCCCGTTACGTGATGACTCTGCTCCAGGGAATGGCGGTCCAGGGAGCCGACGGTGCCAGTCCCGATCAACTACGTCGAGTTGCGCAAGTGGCATTGCGCGCGTGGCCGAAGCGTTAGCTTGAATGTCACGGTTCCGGCGCCAGGCGCGAAACAAACAAGCTCAAACAGTCACATAGTTGGCAAACGCCTTCTCTTTCGCCCGCTGACTGGCAGGACTGCAACGGCGTCCGTCGGCATCGTCTGCGCGACAAAGAGTGACGTGACACCGGCTGTAGAAAATTTTGCGAAATCTTGCGACAAACGTCCGTTCAAATAAATGAGGGCGAGGGCTGAAAGCGGGCGCTCGAATGACCGCGCCGTCGCTGCACCGCAGCATAATGCGTTTGACAGCGGAACCTCATTGTTCCGGAACGCCATGTTGTTCTTCAAAGCACGATTCGAAACTTTTCAGATCTACTGGAATCCGAGGCTGCGCACCTTTCGGAGCCGCCCTAAGATATTGCACGGGCCATGCGATGGGCTGGTCTAGTTCGCGAGCCGCACGCAATGGCCAATAAGGATCGCGCAAAAACTCACGCGCGATAATTACGGCGTCCGCCTGTTCCGTCCGAATAATGTGCTCTGCTTGACCTGGAGAAGTAATCATCCCCACCGCGCCGGTCATGATTCCAGCTTCGTGACGAATCCGTTCGGCAAACGCCGTTTGGTAACCGGGGCCTACCGGAATTTTCGCGTGAGGCACATTGCCACCGGAAGAACAGTCGACGAGATCGACGCCTATTTGCTTTAACTCGCCGGCAAGTTTGACTGACTCATTAATATTCCAGCCATCATCGACCCAGTCAGTCGACGAAATGCGCAGAAATAACGGCAATTCCTTTGGCCATTGGGATCGAACTGCCGCAACGATCTCACGACAAAGTCGGGTTCGATTCTCGAACGAGCCCCCGTAATCGTCCGAGCGTTTATTGCTAAGAGGGGACAGAAACTCGTGAATGAGATAACCGTGCGCGGCGTGGATCTCAATGACACGGAACCCAGCCTGGCATGCGCGACGCGCGGCTGTGGCAAAAGCGGAGACAACTTCTTGAATGCCATCATTCGTTAGGGCCTGTGGCATCGGATAAGACTCTGCGAAAGGCAACGCGCTTGGGGCCACGACTTTTCTCCAACCTCCTTCGGCTTCGGGAATTGCGCCCGAACCTTCCCATGGCCGACGTGTGCTTGCTTTGCGCCCGGCGTGGGCCAGTTGCATTCCAGCTATGCTGCCTTGTTCATGAATGAAACTGACGATTCGGCCCAGCATCTCTATGTGCTCGTCGCTCCAGATGCCGAGGTCTTGCGGACTGATGCGTCCCTCGGGAAGAACGGCGGTTGCCTCGGTCAGCACCAGTCCGACGCCACCAACCGCGCGACTCCCGAGATGAACGAAATGCCAGTCGTTAGCGTATCCGTCGCGGCTCGAATACTGACACATTGGCGAGACGAACACCCGATTGGCAAACGTCAAATCTCGAATCGCGAGCGGATCAAACAGGCCGGGCACGGTCAGAGGTCGGAAGTCAGAAGTCACAGGTCAGAGATCAGTAATCCGAACGCGACGTATGAGCAAAGTTCAAACTCGAGCAGGGCCGCGGCGGCGGCAAGGTTGGCGTATTTCCTCAGGCGCTTATCACTTGACCTCGTCGGCATCGCCCGCGCTACAAAAGGCGACGTGACACCTGCTGGAGAAAAATGTTGCGAAATCTTGCCGCAATCGGCACCTGTTCGTTCATCACCAGTGTCAAAAGTGAGGACTGACCCCATTCTCATTCTTCTGGGCTTCTTGATCTCCCTCACGAAACTCGGAGAGCTGATCTGCGTCCAATCCTTTCCCCTTCTACTGTGGGCCGGTGGTCAGAAGTGCTCGCCGACCAGCTCCTCGCTCCTGAGCCAGAGCGCCTTGGCATGCTCCGAATCTAGGGCGTAGGGCCTGACCCCGGGGCTCACCGGGCTGATCAGCCCGTCGGTGACTTGCGACACCTGGCAGTCCTCGCAGTAGCGGCCGCCGACATTTTCGGCCGGGGCGACGAAGGCGGCCCAGACCGAGGTCGCGGCTCCCTGGGGAATCGTCTTGAACTGGAAGGGCGGCAGGCCCTCGGCGGCCAGCTGGGCGTTGATCCGCTCCACGGTCGCCTCGAGTTCGCCGGGCTCCAGATGCCGGCCGAGCTCGGTCAGGATCCCGCCCGGGTGCAGCGCCGTCGCCCTCACGCCGCGCGCCTGATGGCGCCGGTCGAACTCCAGAGCGAACAGGATGTTGGCGGTCTTGGACCGGCCATAGGCAATCATCGGGTCGTAGGGCGTGCGCTCGAAGTTCGGATCGTCGAGGTCGACGTCGGAATAGCGATGGCCGGAGGAGGAGACATTCACCAGCCGGCCGCCTGGCGCGATCAGCGAGGCGATGCGGTTCACCAACACGAAATGGCCGAGGTGATTGGTCCCAAACTGTGTTTCAAAGCCATCGGCCGTGTGCCCGAAGGGCGTCCGCATCACGCCGGCGTTGGCGATTACGACGTCGAAGGGCCGTCCGTCGGCGACCAGCGCGTCGGCGCAGGCGCGCACATTTTTAAGCGACGCCAGGTCCAGCTCCACCAGCTCCAGCCCACCGCCATTCGCCGCCTGAGACCGGACCTCGGCCGTCGCGCGCTTCGCCTTGGCGAGGTCGCGCGCGGCGCCGACCACCTGGGCTCCATGCGCCGCGAGGGCGCGGGCGGTCTCGACCCCAAGGCCGGCCGACACGCCGGTTACGAGCACGCGCTTTCCGCTCAGATCCTTGCCCGAGAGCACGTCATCTGTGGTGGACGTCGATCCGAAAGGTCCGACCATAACATGTTCTTGCGGTGATTGCCTCCCGCGTAATCCTGATATTCCGAGAAGTCTGTAGTTCATAATATTTTTCTGCTTTTGTCTTAAACTGTTGGAATCGTTCCTCCGTCGATAACGAATTCGGCGCCGTTGATATACGCGGCGCGATCGGACACGAGGAAAGCAACGAGCTCGGCAACTTCCTCGGGGCGGCCAGTCCGTCCGACCGGAATCCCGCCGAGTGAATCCATCAGTTGCTGCCTGGCAGCCTTAAGGTCTGTGCCAGCATTTTCGGCCAATCTCTTAATCAAGCCTGCTGCCGCGTCCGTTTCTATGAAACCCGGCGCAACCGTGTTCACGCGCACTCCTTTCGGCGCCATTTCGTTCGAAAGCCCTTTGCTGTAGCTAGTGAGCGCCGCCTTGGCTCCGGCATAGGCCAAGCTCGCATTGTATAACGGGAGGGTGCGTACAATGGACGAGATATGAATGATGACACCAGATTTTTGTTCCAGCATCTTCGGTAGAAAAGCGCGATCTAAACGGACGGCAGAAAATAAATTCGTATTGAATGTGTGCTGCCAGTCGTCATCGCTCAGCACAAGTGCGCCGCCGCTGGGCGCGGAAGAACCGCCCACGTTGTTGACGAGAATGTCGAGGCCTCCGAGACGAGCGAGCACTCCTTCAACGACCTTTTGGACGCCCTCACGTGTGCTGATGTCAGCCTCAATAAACAAATCCGGTAGATCGACACTAGCCGGCTTTGATCGCGCGGTCGTCATGACCGTGGCACCGGCTTGTCTCAGCTGTTTCACGATCGCTTCGCCTATACCTTTGGTCCCTCCCGTGACCAGCCCTCTTTTGTCAGATAACTCATTGGGATTAATTTGAGCACTGCTCACTGGTTGTCCTTTCCGCTTCTACACGAAACTGCCGTTTATGCGGATTATCTGGCCATTACACTCGGTCAGCGTCAATTGCGCAGCTACCGTAGCCCTTTATGGCTCTGGTTCGTCGCTGTTCTCGTCTGCCCGGGATGCCTGACGCATTTGATCATGTTCCGCTTCGCTGATGCCTTCCTCGAACATCTGCGCACTCTCGCTCCGTCCCTCGGCATCTTCATCTTCTCCGAGGGAGTCTGCTGCTTGCCGTCCGGTTGAGCCCGGCACGGGATCCCAACCCTCCGAATCGGGTGCGGATTCACTACTCTCTTCCTGCGGATCCATTTCCGCTTCTCCTGTCAGCTCACGTTTGGCCTGTTGATAGTCAGCCTCGGATGGTTCGGAAGAAGGACGACCGTTAATCGCAGCTAACTCGCGCGCACGGGCTTCAACCATCTCGGACGTCACTGTCCCAATCCCAGCAGCGTTCTCCATTATAATACCTTTGTTCAGCGGATTTTTTCTCATAATTTAACTAGCTTCCTATTTGTATTTACTTTGAGTTAGGCGACGAGCAACTTAGGTAACCTTCGTCGCGAACATCACTCACGATTCGATCGACACGCGTTAACAGACGGGCGATTTCAAAGAGCCGTAACCGGGCTTGTCACCGACTCTGTACACTCCGGAAATGCCTTGATCGGCTGCCATAGCAGTATCAGTAACCGGGCCGACCATAGTAACCGTATCTGCCGTATCCGTTGTAGTAGCCGTATGGGTACCCGCCGTATCCATAATAACCGTACGGGTAATATCCGTACGGATAGTCCCATCCCCACCACCCCGGAAAGCCGAAGCCGCCGATAAACACATCATCATTGGAGAATCCGTGATGACCAAAACGGTCGCCACGAAAGCCACGGCCGTCGAAACCGCGGCCACCAAAACGGCCACCACGAAAGCCACTGCCGTGGAAACCGCCACCACCAAAACGGCCACCACGAAAGCCACCGCCGTGGAAACCGCCACCGCCGAAACGGCCACCACGAAAACCACCGCCGTGGAAACCACCGCCGCGGAAGCCTCCCCCGTGAAACCCACCGCCGTGGAAACCGCCACCGCCGAAACCTCCCCCGTGGAAACCACCACCGCCACCGCCGTGGCCGCCTCCGCCCCCGCCGTGGCCACCTGCCCATCCTGTCTGAGCGAGCGCGATCGAGGTGATAGCTACCAAACTCAGTAATTTAAACTTTTTCATAACTCAAGATCGTCACTCTTCGGTTTTGGAGCCACGTCGCATCCGCGGGATTTTCCGGTCCTACTTAAGAGTGATCCTCACTCCCTCCTTTGAGATGGAAAAGGGAAGGCTTCGGGCGCGGGATTTTTAAGCGCTTTGTGGAAAGATCGATTCCTTGGCTTACCCGTGCTTAAGCGTGTTCACTGCGTTTTCGCGGCAAGAACATGGGGTCGCGCCTAAGCATTAACGGGCATGTCATGTTAGGCCGCTAGTCAATTGTCAGAGATACAATTTTGTCGCCCTCAATCGTGAAGTGGTAATCGAGCGTGATAGGACTTCCGTCGAACGTTCCCGATACCTCTATAGCAACGACGACTTCTGTATTGTCGTCTTTGATGCTGACGGGCTTGAACTGGAATTTATATTTCTCGATTGTCTTCACAATCCAGCTTTCGATCATCTCTTTCCCGCGAAAGTTTTCTGCTTCGTCGTGGACAACGGCGTCTTCCGAAAAGCATGCAAGGATGAATTTCACATCATGAGCATTACTCGCGTTGACATAATCGTTGATGATTCGAGGCAGTTTGATGGCCATCATATTTCCTTCCGCGTTGGAATCGTGCCGCCCATTCTTTGCAAGCCCCGACGAAAAACGTCGTGCTTGCATTCAAGCTTTCCTAATCACAGCACGATGCCGCTAATCGAGCACGCAATCCTGATTTTCCAAGCAGTCGATAGTTCATAATACCTTCTCATTTACTTTGCAGTCGCGTCGCTGTGTCGAGGCACGCCAGCGGTGTTGCCCAGATAACACGGCGCCACCCGCCACGGCGGGCGGGCTTTGCCGTTGCTACGGCCCGTATGTTTACGGGATGAATTCGAAGATCAATTCACTCGTCGCGTTGCTTCGAACAGGAACCACGCGCGTCGCTCGGTTTCATCGATCCAGACTTCGATCAAACTCGCGGTAGCAACGTCACGATGCTCGTCGCACACGTTGTGCGCCTCGCGAAGTCGTGCGACCATTGTCCGGTTGTCGTCTGCCAACTCAGCCAGCATGTCCAATGGCTCGACATACTCTGCATCGTTGTCGAGCACCCGCTGAGTACGGGAAATTTGACCAGTCGATCTCAGCGTAAGTCCACCAATCTTTCGGACTCGTTCCGCGATCGGATCGGTCATCGCGAAAAGCTGATCGCCATGTTCATCTAGTAGCAAGTGGTAATCACGGAAGTGCGGCCCACTCATGTGCCAGTGGAAATTTTTCGTTTTCACATAGAGCGCGAACACATCAGCCAGAATGGCGTTCATGGCCGCGGTGATGTCTTTGGTCGCCGAAGCTGTGAGATCGGTTCGCGTCTCCAGTGGGGCGTCGCGTCTGCGAAGCAGTTCGGAAGTCTTTCTCGAATTAGGTTTGTTCATGGTTTGGTTTGTACCGGTTGATGTTCTATTGGCGCGATCAATTACGCTCTTTTTATTACGGATTTCGGTGTTTTCCTGCGACCGCCATTCACGAATGTCTAGTTGGTAATGGCTCATAAGAATGTTAGTTCGTTTATTTTTGTTAGCCAGCGATCTTGTGGTTCATTCTGAGTCGGCCTTCGCTCAGCTGAGAGATAAGTTCAATTGTACCGGCTTTCGTCATGCTTCTCGCGGAGCCACTCTCTTTCGTCGTGCCCGGTCCTCGACCAGCCGTTTGAAATTGCGCAGATATTGATGGACTCGATCTGAGAGATCGTCGACAACTGTCGGAGAGCTTACCTTTAGGTGCACACGCGTGCTTCGATCGGATTGTGAAGTGAAAGAGGTGACACCAGTTGCGACATGGTCGCAACGTGATTTACCGGCCACCAATCGCCAGGTCAGTCTGCGCTCCGGAACTCGCAGCATGATTTCAAGTAAGCCTTCCATTCGCTTGCCGTTGCAGGTCACGGCCATGGAAAAATGGTTTGCGTCCAGCTTTTCTACTTCCTTGACTGCAGTGATGAATTGCGGGGAATCCTCAAATCGCAGGCATCGGCGGTAGACACTGCCAATCGGCGCTTTTACCAGAATCGATCCTTGGGCGGTACTCATCTTAGGTTCCCCTGACATGCGCTCCCGTTCGCGCTCCTCACGAATTGCTTCAAGTGATTCGCTCCGTGTGCCTATGCTGGAAGATACTGCGCGATTTTCGCGTCAAATTTTGTTGCTTCATAGTTTTCGCTCGAGCACAGAATCATCCATTTGCCCGCGGTAAACGACAGAGAACACGCGGGATTTTTCAGTCCCTCTTTCGAGGGAGGAAACAAAAGTGGCGCGGGGATCGGAGAATATTACAGTTTCATCGGGCACGCGGCACAGGCTTGATGGTCTAACATGGACTTCCGGATGACGTGCAAAGGCGTATTATGTTGTTTCGAATCGGAGCCAAGAGAATGCCGAAGACGGATCACAACGTGCCGTCGGCAACGCCTGCCGTTCTAAGATACGGATTGTCCGTAATATTGGTCGGCATTTCCTTATCAGTGACCCTTTTGTTTCAGGGCTACACGTTCCGCACGCCGCTTTTTTTCCCGGCAGTCATTTTGAGTACGTGGTTTGGAGGCACTGGCCCCGGACTGCTGGCGGTAGCACTGGCCACTCTGTCCATCAATTACTTCATCCTCGAGCCGAGATTCGCCTTTTCATTTAGTTTTCACGATATCGTCCACCTTGCCGTGTTTCTTTTTTCGGCATTGCTAATCAGCTCATGGAGCGCCGCGCGAAGACGTGCAGAGCATGCTTTGGAGCGAGCCCGTGTTGGACTCGAAGGCAAGGTTAAAGAACGAACAGCCGAGCTGATACGTAGCAACGACCAATTCCGTAATCTTGTTAATACTGTTGGTGGCATTGTCTGGGAGGCTGACGCTAAAACATTCACGTTCTCGTTCGTTAGCGAGCAAGCTGAGCGCATCCTCGGTTACCCGATTGAGCAGTGGTTGCGCGAGCCGACCTTCTGGAGAGATCACGTTCACCCTGATGACCGCAACTGGGCTGTTGAATTTTGCTTAAACGCGACTGCTCAAAAACAGGACCACGATTTTGAATATCGAATGATCGCAGCCGACGGCAGAACAGTCTGGCTAAGAGATCTCGTCACTGTGATGGTAGAGGCCGATCGTCCGACCAAATTGCGCGGCGTGATGGTCGACATTAGCAAGCGTAAGCTCGCAGAAGAGCAACTAACAAACATGGAGGAGCGTTTGCGTAGTGTCATCGGCAACACTCCAGTCATTCTATTTGCTTTGGATCGTTCTGGTGTGATTACTCTGTCTGAAGGCAAGGGGCTCGACACGTTTGGAGTCAAACCTGGAGAACTCGTCGGTCGATCAATCTTTGATCTCTATCACGACTCCCCCGAACTTCATGGCAACGCCCGGCGTGCCCTGGCGGGAGAGTCGGTTACCTTTGTCACCGAAGCGAAGACGCAGTTCTTCGAAATTCATCTAATCCCACTCCTAAACAAGAGGGGAGAGGTTGTCAGCGTCACCGGAGTTACCTACAACATCACCGATCGGAGACGGACCGAAAAACAACTCCGCCTCGTGATAGATACCATTCCGGCGATGTCGTGGTCCACATTGCCGGATGGCGCCAATGATTACTGCAGCAAGGGTTGGCTGGAATATACGGGTATGAAGCGAGGCACCGAATTTGAGTATGGATGGCTGGACGCATTCCATCCCGACGACAGGGCTGCGCATATCGCAAAATGGCGCGCCGCAACCGAGACTGGAGGAGCGTTTGAAAGCGAAGCACGGATACGTGGCGTTGATGACGTGTATCGCTGGTTTCTGACGAAGGGTGTGCCGCTGCGAGACGAATCAGGCAACATCGTGCGCTGGTACGGGACCAATATTGACATCGAGCAGCGGAAACGCGCCGAATCGCTTCTGGCAGGAGAGAAACGGCTTCTTGAGATGATCGCGACAGGCGCCGAACTCAAGGAGATCCTGAATGTCTTATGCCTAAACGTAGAGGAGTACCGTAAGGGCACGCTCGCTTCGGTTTTGTTAGTTAATTCCGATGGTGTTCACCTCGACTCCGTCGCCGGACCAAGTCTTCCCAGAGAATGGATACAACAAATGGAAAAGCTGCCAATCGGACCGTGTGCCGGATCGTGCGGTACGGCGGCATATCGGGGATCGCCAGTCATAGCCTTTGACATTGCGACCGATTCACTTTGGGAAGTGCCTGAGCATCGTTCTTCAGCCTTACGGCACGGTCTCCGAGCTTCCTGGTCAAATCCAATCCTTTCTTCAGAAGGAAAAGTGTTGGGAACTTTCTGCATGTACTATCGCGAACCGCGAAGCCCGGATGCGCGCGATCTAGGGATCATCGAAATGGCCACGCACCTGGCTCGCGTTGCCATTGAACGCGATCGAGCTCAGGAAGCGCTGCGCACCAGCGAGGCGAAGTATCGCGATTTGGTCAATACCTCACCCGACGCGATCTACGTGATCGATCAGGATACCCGGTGTGTTTTGTCCAATGCCGCGGGCGCGCAGCTAGCGGGTTGTCCTTTGGAAGAATTGATCGGTTCTTCACTTGCAAACACCTACCTTGCGGAAGATCGACATCTCATTGCTCTGTGGCGCGACCAATTGAAAGCAGACGGTGCCTTGCGTTTCGAGAGAAGGTTCTTGCGTAGAAACGGCGAAGTGGTCCCGGTGGAAGTTTCCGTATCAACATTGGGCGACGGTTTTAGCCAGTCGGTTGTAAGAGATATTAGCGAACGCAAAAGAGCGGAAGAAGCCCTGCGCGCTTCCGAGCAGCTCGCGCGCGGCCAAGTCGAAGCATTGGCGCAGAGTTTGGACGTTCTCGCGACTGCGCCGCAGCCGGAAAAGTTCATTGGGCAAATGCTGAGCACAATCGGTCGTCTTTTAAGCGCGCAGAGTGTGGTTCTGTGGCTATTGGACGGGCCGGCTGATTCTCTGGTTTTGCGGGCTGCAGCTCAGGGAGCAAATTTCGCAGCAGCCGACCCGGAACATCCGTTTATTAAAAATCCGCTCGCATGGAAAGGGGACAAAATTGTTCAGGAAGCGGTTTTTACTGGGGCCCCGGTCGTCTGCGAGGACATAGAAAATGATCCACGCGTTTCCAATAGCATCCGCGAGTATTTTAGAGGAAAAAGGACCAGGAAGTACCTAACAATTCCAACGCTGGTTGCCGGCCGGGTGAAAGGCTTTGTTGGCGTTCGTCATGGAGAGCGACTGCCGTATCGGCCGGAAGAGATCGAATTAGCCCAAGCACTGGCACACCAGGCGATGTTCGCAATTCAACTCAATGAGTTTGCCGAGCAGGGCCGCCAAGCCGCGGTGCTGGCGGAACGAAACCGCCTCGCGCGCGACATTCACGACACACTGGCCCAAGGTTTCACCGGCGTGATTATGCAATTAGAGGCAGCCGAAGATGTGATGCCCGACGGAGTGCCCGACGAAGCGGTCGGCCATTTGCACCGCGCGGGCCAGTTGGCCCGGCGGAGCCTGACCGAAGCGCGCCGCTCGGTGCATGCGTTACGGCCGGAAGCCTTGCAACGGTTTAACTTCTGGGATGCACTGAAGGGTATTGTTAAGAACACAACCGCAGGCACAGCGCTCCGTACATCTTTCGGTGTACGAGGCGGAGCTCCGGATTTTCCTCCTTCGTGGCAGGAAAATCTGATGCACATCGGTCAGGAGGCTTTGACCAACACTCTTAAGTATGCTCATGCTCGGAATTTTGAGACGCACCTGGTGTGCAATGCAAAGGAAGTACGATTGGAATTCTCTGACGACGGTGACGGTTTTAAGCTGCGTGATGGACATGACGGAATGGGTCTTACGGGAATGCGCGAGCGGGCTGAGCAGATGGGAGGCAAATTGACCATCGCGAGTTCGCGAAAGAAGGGCACAAAGATTACAGTGATCCTTCCCTCGAATGGCAAATCGGCTTCGAAAAAATCTAAGGGCGCTGACGCTAGATAGGTATGAAGAGCGTTTCGAAAAACATCGTGTGCGCCAAGTTCGTCATTTGCGACGGTCGTCAGACGGTTGCTGATTGCACGGTTCTAAGCAACCTGCAACGGTCGTAGCGGGCGCATATCAGCGACGGCGCAGGCTGCGTAAATCCTTGATTGGCTGCGATGGTCGTATCTGTTGCGGCTGACACTCCGAAGGGGTTCGCGAACAGGCAGCCGCCTCTACAGTTGGATGAGACCGCGTCGGGTAGCGTTCGCCACGGCTTCGGTGCGGCTGATGACATTCATCTTGGCGAAGATCGCTTTCACGTGCGATTTCACGGTGCCTTCGCTGATGAACAGCGTGGCGCCGATTTCCTTGTTGCTTTTTCCCTGGGCCATCAGCTTGAGCACGTCGATTTCGCGCGAGCTCAACGTTTCACCGCTAACGCGTTCTGCGAGCTTGGCGGCGAGGTGAACGGGAACACATGTTTCACCCGCGTGCACCCGGTGGATACTGTCCATCAGCGCTTCGCGCGGTACATCCTTGAGGAGATAACCCTTCGCTCCGGCTTGAATTGCGCGGTAAATATCTTCGTCACCGTCGAAGGTTGTTAGCACGATGATCCGCGCGTGCTCATCGTGCTCCCGAATTTCTTTGATCGCGCTTACGCCGTCGAGCTCGGGCATCCGTAAATCGAGTAGTGTTACGTCCGGGCGATGCTGCTTCCATAACTCGACTGCTTCGCGACCATTGGTAGCTTCGCCGAGCACGCTCATGTCCGGCTTGCGCCGAATCAGCGAGACTAAACCCTCACGAACCACAGTGTGATCGTCGGCGATCAGAACGCTAATGCGCGATTTTTTCGGCGCTCGTTGGGAGGCTCGCCCTGTGCCGGCTCCGGAAAGCTTTCGGGACAGCGCAGCGTCCCTGTCACTTTTGCTAACGGCTTCCTTTTTGGTCCTCATGCGCGAACAGTTCCGACGGGTTGGAAGCCGTTGTCCCTTGCAGGCGTTGACTCGTGATTGTAGGGCAGGGTCACGGCGATCTTTGTGCCCTTGCCGCGGGCACTGATGATATTCAGTGTACCGCCCATTTGTTCGGACCGCTCCCGCATTCCAGCCAAACCGAAGCCATCATGTTCTTCTTCAAGTTCGAATCCATCACCGTCGTCGTGAAACTCCAGGCGAAGTTCATTTGTATTAAAGCTCAAGAGTGTTTCAAAATTGCGCGAATGCGCATACTTGAGCGCATTGGTCAACGCTTCCTGACCAATGTGCAGCAAATTTTCCTGCCAATGATGTGGGAGATCGCGTAGTTCACCTGTGACGGTGAACGTTGTGTGAACTGTCGTCCCCGCAGTCGTGGTCTTGATGATTCCTCTCAAAGCCTCCCAAAAGTTTTCTTGTTGCAAGGCCTGGGGTCGCAGCGCGCGGACTGAGCGGCGCGCTTCGGTCAGGCTGCGCCGCGCCAATTCGCTGGCGCGCTGCAAATGCTCATTTGCTTCCTTACGACGGCAACATGCAATCGCATCGTCGGCCGCTTCCAACTGCACAATCACGCCGGTGAACCCTTGCGCCAGCGTATCGTGGATGTCGCGCGCCATTCGGTTTCGTTCTTCGAGAACAGCTGATTGCCGGCTTTGCTCGGCAAATTCATTGAGTTGAATCGCCAGCATGGCCTGGTGTGCCAGTGCTTGCGCCAGTTCGATCTCCTCCGGTCGATAAGGCGGCCGGTCGCCGTGACGAATACCGATGAAGCCTTTCACGCGCCCGCCCACAAGCGTGGGAATCCTGAGAAATTTTTTTGTTCCTCCAGATTTCAAATATTCCCGAAGATCGTTGGAGGTAAACGGATCATGTTCCACATCCTCGCAAGCAACCGGCGCTCCGGAAAAAAATAGGTCACGAAGTCCCGGGTCTTCCTTCCAAGATGAAGGATTTTTGATGAACGGATGCTCTGGATCCCCCTTTGCAAAATTTGTTCCCTCGGCCCATGAACGCAAAACGAGCGTATCATTTGATTCATCCAACAACCAAAGGATCACACTTTGCGCGCCAAGAAGGCGCCCGATTGTGCTCAACATTTGTCCAAGGAACTTGTCCGGTGCCGGCGCAGTCGCGAGAACATCCAGGCTGTAGGTCAGCGCCTCTACCTGGCCGCGGGCGACTTGCTCGGAAGCGCGCAACGCTCCCTCCGCGCGGTCGCGTTCAATCGCTATCCGTACAAGGTCCGTCGCCAAGTCGATCAGTTCGAGGTCCCGCGAGTTTGGACTCCGCGTTTCGCGATAGTACATGCAGAAAGTTCCAAATAACTTTCCGGCGGAAGAGAGTACCGGACTCGACCAGGAGGCTCGCAGTCCGTGCTTCAGAGCTGAACTGCGATGTTCCGGTACATCCCACAGCGGGTCAGTCGCGATGTCGGAAACGATGACTGGTGATCCCCGATAGGCCGCAGTACCGCAGGAGCCGGCGCACGGTCCAATCGGCAGATTCTCCATTTGCTGCGACCATTCTTTGGGAAGACTAGGTCCTGCAATGCAATCCAGATGGACACCGTCGGCATTCAGTAACAAGACAGAAGCGAGCGTGCCGGTCCGTTGCTCCTCAATAATCAGACACAACGTGTTCAGGATTTCCTTCAGCCCGACACCAGTCGCGATCATCTCGAGAAGCCGTTTCTCTCCAGCCAGCAAAGCTTCGCTTCTCTTGCGCGCACTAATGTCGCGCAGGATCGCTTGGAAATGTCCGCCGCGTATCGCGGTCACGGAAACTTCCACGGGAACGATGTCGCCGTTCTTGCGGACGAAATTCCTTTCAAAGCGCAGCGTGCCTCCGGTTTTCAGTTGCTCGAGCCGTTCTCGAAACACATAGCGCTCTTCCGGCAAATAAGTGTCGGTGACGGGCGTGCCAACCAGCTTGTTCGCCGGAATTCCGGCCAGCTCAGCGCCGGCGCGGTTTCCCAAAACGCAGATACCATTGGCGTCAACAACGTAAATCGCGTCGGGGGAAATCTCGATCAGGTCCCGGTATTTCTCTTCGCTCTTGCGCAGTCTTTCTTCTGCGCATTTGCGCTCTGTCACATCCCGCAGTGTGCAGAGGGTAGACAAAAATTCTCCCGCGTCTGAGAGACGTGGAACGGTGGCGCCATCAAAATGGATAACAGCGCCATCTTTCGTTTTCCAGCGGACTTCGTACTCCCGCGCTTTGCCCGCCAGCACGTCCGCAAGCATTGCGCGGGCAACCTGCCGGTCCTCGGGAAGGAGCAGGAGTTCAAAAACATTTGCGCCACGCAATTCCGTTTCTGAATAGCCGGTCAGTTGGACGCCGCGTTGATTGATGCAGAGGATGTTCCCAACGCGATCCAACGAAAGGATCACATCATGGGATAGTTTAAACAGGTATTTTGCTGCGCTTTCGTCATCATTGGGTCGCGTACACGGTTCGGCGCGCGCAGCGAGTCCGCCAGAGGGGGAAAGCGTGGTGGCGGACTCGACGGGCTCCGCAGCGCTAATTTCTGATTTCATAACAAGGTAGTTAACCGTCCCTGCAAATCGATTTCTCGGGCGAAGGTTGTGCGCGCCTGCGCATGACATAAGTCTAACAAAGCTGCGCTGTCGCGCCACTTTTGTTTCCTCCCCCGAAAGAGGTGTTATCTGGTCTCCCCTGCGAAGCACCGAAAAATCCTTCGACCGCTTCGTGGTAGCGCGACGCGGGCTTGTCTAGGCTTTGGAAACAAAATTATCAAAAATGAAACTCAAACAACTACAAACCAGTCCAAGACCCAAGTTGCCGAGGGTTCCTCCCCGCTCCCGGCGACGTCATGATCCGATGCTCGTTCTGAACATGGCGCTTTTTAATTTCACCGACGGATGGAACCGCGTGTTTTCAAGGGAGCAGTACGCGCGCTTCAGCGTCTAACTCTTGATTCACGCGATGGAACCCGCTCCAACCGCAATGAACGCCGCCAGACACGTGGTCGTCGTGAAGGCACCCGTTGATCGCGTCTACGAGCAGTGGTCACGCCTGGAGGATCTTCCCAAATTTGTCACGCCGCTAGGAGAAGTACGAAGAATCGATGACACGCATTTTTCCTACACATGGCACCCGGACGGCATCGACCAAAAGGGAGTCTTCCATATCATCCTACAAATTCCCGGCCGCCGAATCGCGTGGCGCACCATGTCCAACGGTTTCGTGTCAGGCATGGTCTCTTTCGAGCCGTATTCTCAGGAGGAAACGGAAGTGACGCTGAGGATCCGTTCGATTTTCGATCCCCCAAGTCTCGCTCACAGAGTGGAGGAGTATCTGGGTAATTTCAAACGGCTGGTTGAGAACGGAAGTGCTATCGGATGAGAACTTTACCTTCTCGGGAGGCACTGGTGGCGGCCTACTGGCGAAAGCTCGCGACATCTATTGAAGGTGCGTACAAGGGTCGTGGCCGCGTGTTTGCCAAACGCACGGCAGACGCTTTGCAAACACGGCGACGCCGCGCCCGCGGCAGTGGCGCGGCCAAAGGAATCCCTGTCAGGCAAACGGCGCACTAAAAAACAGCTATGTGGATTGTTCGTTTGGCTCTGAGGCGGCCGTACACCTTCACGGTGATGGCCATTCTGATCGTGCTCATGGGCATTGTCACAATTACGCGCATGGCTACCGACATTTTTCCGAAGATCGACATCCCCGTTGTGAGCGTGATCTGGAGCTTTCCCGGCGTCGCGCCCGAGGAAATGGAGAAGCGCTTCGTCACGGTGACCGAGCGCGCCATGACCACAACCGTAAACGACATCGAGCATATCGAGTCGCAGAGTTACAACGGTGTCTCAGTCATCAAGGTTTTCTTTCACGAAGGCGCCAAAGTCGAGGCCGGCGTGGCCCAGATAACATCGATCACCCAGACGCTCTTGCGCATCTTACCACCCGGCACGACGCCGCCTCTGATCCTTCAATACAGCGCCTCGAATGTGCCGATCCTGCAGCTCGGCCTGACAAGTAAAACGCTTTCCGAACAGGACCTGTACGATCTTGGTTTGAACTTCATCCGCACGCAGCTCGCCACGGTGCAGGGCGCACAAGTGCCGCTGCCATATGGTGGCAAATCGCGCCAGGTCATGGTCGATATCGATCCGCAGAAACTTTTCGGTAAAGGACTCTCGCCCGCGGATGTAAGCAACGCGCTCAATGCTCAAAACGTCATCCTCCCGGCCGGGACGGAAAAAATCGGCGACCGCGAATACAACGTGCGGCTGAATTCGAGTCCGGAACTCTTGCAAACGCTGAACGATCTGCCGATCAAACAGGTGAACAACGCGACAGTTTACATTCGCGATGTCGCGCACGTTCGCGACGGCTTCGCAGTTCAAACGAATATCGTCGCGCAAAATCGCGTTCGCTCGGCGCTGCTGACGGTTTTGAAGAGCGCGAGCGCATCGACGCTTGACATCATCAACCGGGTAAAAGCGGCGCTGCCGCGAATCGAGGCGACTTTGCCGCCCGAGTTGCAGATCACGCAATTGTTTGATCAGTCGATTTTTGTCCGCGCCGCCATCAACGGCGTGTTGAAAGAGGGCGTGATCGCGGCCTGTCTGACTGCGCTCATGATCCTGCTCTTTCTTGGAAGCTGGCGCTCAACTCTGGTCGTCGCGACTTCAATTCCATTGTCGATCCTGTGCTCGATCCTCATTCTCAGTGCGCTTGGCCAGACCATGAACCTGATGACGCTGGGCGGACTCGCTCTGGCCGTCGGGATTCTGGTGGACGACGCCACGGTCGAGATCGAGAACATCCATCGCAATCTTGCGATGAAGAAACCGATGGTGCGCGCGATCCTCGACGGCGCGTCGCAGATTGCAGTGCCGGCGTTCGTTTCAACCCTCTGTATTTGTATTGTTTTCGTACCGATCTTTTTCTTGAGCGGCACGGCCAGGTTCCTTTTTCAACCGCTGGCCATGGCCGTGATCTTCGCGATGCTCGCTTCTTATTTTCTCTCGCGCACGGTCGTGCCGACGATGGTGAGATTTCTTTTACGTGGACATCTCGATGAAATCGACACGAGCCTCGCCCACAGCGTCGAAGATCCTGACGGCAGCGAAGAAAAGAGCGATAATCGGGCGCACCGGGAACGAGCTGGGCGGCGTCGAAGTGTCGCCGGGCAAATTTTCGATTTCCTGGGCAAGATTCACGAGAAATTCAATCACGGGTTCGAAAAACTTCGCGCACGCTATGTCAAAGCGTTGCGCTGGTGTCTGAACCATCGGGGCGTGGTGTTCGCCGGCATGAGTGCGTTGGTGCTTATTTCGTTTTCTCTAATTCCTTTTCTTGGCCGGGATTTTTTTCCATCGGTCGATGCCGGCCAGTTTCGTTTGCATGTGCGCGCCCCCGCAGGCACACGGCTCGAATCAACCCAGGAACGATTTTTTCAAGTGGGTCGCGTAATTCGCGAAGTCATTCCGCCTAACGAAATCCAGAACGTGCTCGATAACATCGGGCTGCCGACAAGCGGAATTAATCTCGCCTTTAGTGATAATGCGACGATCAGCTCGGCCGACGGTGAAATTCTCGTCGCGCTGAATCCGAATCACAAACCGACCGCGCAATACGTGAAGATTCTGCGTGAGAAATTGCACCACGATTTTCCGGACATGGAATTTTATTTTTCAGCGCCCGACATCGTCAGCCAGATCCTGAATTTCGGGATTCCGTCGCCGATCGATATTCAAGTAACCGGCCGCGATCCGAAAGGGTACGAAATCGCCAACCAAATCAAAACGCGGGTCGCGCAAATTCCCGGAGCGGTCGATACGCACGTGCATCAAATGGTTCACGGCCCGGACTTGCGAGTGAATGTCGATCGAACGCGCGCCGAACAAATCGGCCTGACGCAAAACAATGTCGCGCAGACCATGTTGATTTCGCTGAGCTCGAGCGGCCAGACCGCTCCCAACTACTGGCTCAATTTTCAGAACGGCGTGAACTACCAGGTCGCCGTGCAGACGCCGCAGTACAAAATGGACACGCTGCAAGATTTGAAGAACACGCCGGTTGTCGCGCCGGGTTTGCCTCGTCCTGAATTGCTGGGAAATCTCTCCGCGATCGAGCGGCGCGAGTCGCCGGTCATCGTGAATCACTACAATGTGCAGCCGGTTTTCGACGTGCTCGCTAATGTGCAAGGCCGCGATCTCGGCGGCGTGGCCGACGAAGTCACGAAAGTGCTGGACAGTTTCAAGTCGAAACTGCCGCGCGGCACATTTTTGAGTGTACGCGGACAAGTGCAAAGCATGAACAGTTCGTTCGCCGGACTCGGCGCCGGTCTCGTGTTTGCCATCGTGCTCGTTTATTTCCTGATGGTCGTCAATTTTCAATCGTGGACTGATCCGTTCATCATCATCATGGCTTTGCCCGGCGCGCTGTGCGGAATAATCTGGATGCTATTTCTGAGCGGAACCACAATCAATGTCCCCTCGCTGATGGGTGCGATCATGGCGATCGGCGTAGCCACGGCGAACAGCATTTTAGTTGTGACTTTTGCAAACGACGAACGCTGCGCGCACGAAAGCAAAAATGCGTTTGACGCAGCGCTGGCGGCCGGCTTCACCCGCTTGCGTCCGGTGAGTATGACCGCGATGGCGATGATCATCGGAATGTTGCCGATGTCGCTTGGTTTGGGCGAAGGCGGCGAGCAGAACGCGCCGCTTGGACGCGCCGTGATTGGTGGGTTGCTCGTGGCCACCGTCGCCACGCTGTTTTTTGTCCCGGTCGTTTACAGTTTGCTCCGGAAAGAGGAATTCACGTGTGACGAAGACGAGCAGTTTGCGAGGCAGGAGCATGGCGATGCGGCGGAAGGGGGCGCTCAATGATTCGAACTGAGACTGACAGACATCAAGGAAACGGCGCGCACGAGCAAACTGGCTTGCAAGATCGACGGTCGTCGCGAGCAGAGGACCGACATGCGATATCGCACACACCGCTTCATCCGCCGATGCGGAGCGTTGCCGTCTGGGGACCAATCGCGGCGGTCACGGTCCTTGCGGTTCTGGTCATACTCGGCACGTGGCGGCACGTCAGTCAGCGCAATGAGCAGAAGGATTTCGTGCAACGAACAACGCAAATCGCAGTCAACGTAGCGACCGCGCAGCGCGACAGTAAACCTAAGGAATTAATTTTGCCGGGAACAATCCAGGCGTTTTACCAAACGACAATTTTTCCGCGATCCAACGGCTACGTGAAAAGCTGGAAAGTCGATATCGGCGATAACGTGCAGGCCGGGCAGTTGCTGGCGGAGATTTCGACACCCGAGGTGGATCAGCAATTGGCACAGGCACGCGCACAGGAAGAGATAGCCAAACTGACCGCCGATCGCTGGCGCGATCTGCTCGATAAAAAAGTCGTGTCCAAACAGGAGTACGATCAGAACGAAAAGGCCTATGAGGCCGCGAAAGCGAACTTGCAGCAGCTCGAGAAAATTCAGGGTTTCCAGCAAATCCTCGCGCCGTTTGCCGGAAAGATCGCTGCTCGAAATATCGATGTTGGCACGCTCGTGACCGCCGGGACCGGGAATTCCGGGACGCCGCTTTTCAGCCTCGTGCAGAGCGATGTGCTTCGCGTTTACGTGTTCGTTCCGCAAGACAATGCGGCTCAGGTTCGTGAAGGCTTGAAAGCAAAAATTCTGCTGCAGGAATTTCCGGGCCGTGAGTTTGACGGCACCGTGACGCGAACAGCCGGTGCGATCGATCCGACTTCGCGCACCATGCAAGTGGAAGTGCAGGTCCCAAATTCCGACGGAACGCTTTACGCCGGCATGTACGGACAGGTGAAATTTTTATTGCCGAACGATAATGCGCCAATCGTTGTGCCGGCGAACGCATTTGTTTTTCGCGCACAAGGTCCGCAAGTTGTCACGGTCACTGGGGACAACCGCATCCACTGGCAGAAAATTAGCGTTGGGCGGGACTTCGGAACGCAAATCGAGGTGCTCAATGGGCTGAAGGAAAATACAAAAGTCGTTATGAATCCATCTGACGATTTGGATGAAGGCATCGAAGTGCAGGTGAAACCCGTCGAAAAACCGAAACCTGCAGGCACCGTCGCTCAATCAGCTTCGAACAGATGAGAGGAAGTCTCTAAAAAAGACGAGGAAGAAAAACCTATGGATAAGAACCTTGAAAAAGTGAAACTGCTGGCCCGCGATTTGCGCAATGGAAAACAATACCCGCACAGCCCGCGCCAAACATTGGCTGGGTACGTGCTGGCATCGCGTGCAGTAGACAAATGCCGCGCCGTGCTCGTGGGCTGGGAAGGGGAGTACCATTCCAACTGTCCGCTCGATCAACGCTGGCTGAGATTTGCCGAGATCGATTATGATGATTTTCGGTCGTTCGTGGCCACCGGTGCAACCGACGATGAGATTGCCGAGTGGATCGGCGACCATGCTAAAAAGCGTCCGCGTGCCGAAATCGTTGCCTGGAACAACAAGGAACGCGACCTGCATTTGAGCGACTTGCCCTTGGAACTCCAGGAGTACATGGAGGATTATATTCAGCAGTTTATTCCTCGTAACAGAGTGGTGTATCACTGGTTCGACGTGTACGACTTGGAAGAAGAACGGATCTGAGACGGGAGTACCTGAATACCGTACGTTGGCACCGGAAAGTTCGGTGATGTTCCAGCGGGCTTCTGGTCTAAATTACAATTTGTTGTCTTTGTGCGCCTTGAGGGTATGGCAAAAATGGTGCCTTTGAAAACCGTTGTGCCGGAACCGGATGGCGTGCCGCAACTAGTGGAACATCTTTTTCGCCACGAGGGCGCGAAGATGGTTGCCATTCTCACCAGAATCTTTGGCATCGAACATCTAAACCTCGCGGAGGACGTGGTGCAGGAAGCGCTCTCACGCGCGTTGCAGACCTGGCCGTATCGTGGGGTTCCGGACAACCCCTCCGCGTGGATCATGAGGGCATCGCGCAACCTCGCGCTCGACGTGATCCGGCGACAAAAGACTTTCCGCGCGAAAGAAGCTGAGATCGCGCGCCTAATCGAGCGCGACGGGTTTGCATCCGAAGGTGCAAATTTTTCAGAATACGAAATTGCCGACGACCGATTGCGGATGATGTTCGTGTGCTGTCACCCCGTCATTCTGCCGGAAGCACAGGTCGCGCTGGCGTTGAAAGCGCTCTGCGGCTTTAGCGTAACCGAAATCAGTCGCGCATTCCTCACCACGGAGGCGGCGATAGCCAAGCGACTCACTCGCGCAAAGCAAAAAATCCAGGAGGCGCGCGTCCCATTTGAGATTCCTGCGGGTGAGGAGTTCGCGCGGCGGCTCGACAGCGTCCTGCAATCGCTTTATCTGCTGTTCAACGAAGGCTACAAGGCATCGAGCGGTGACCAGCTCGTCCGCGAAGAATTATGCAAAGAGGCGATTCGCCTGACGGAACTACTGGCCCAACATCCGGCGGGCAGCCAGCCGAAGACCCATGCGTTGCTTGCTCTGATGTTGTTGAATACGGCGCGGCTTCCCGCCCGGCAAGACGACCAGGGAAATTTGCTTCGGCTGGAAGAACAGAACCGAACGCGTTGGGACCACGCGATGATCCAGCGCGGCATGTCGCACCTGCGCGAATCGGCTTCGGGTGATTCGATGAGTGAATATCATCTTCAAGCGGGCATCGCCGCCTGCCACGCGACGGCCAAAGATTATCAGGCGACAGATTGGGGCAGGATTCTGTCGCTCTACGACCGGTTGATGGAATTTGATGATTCGCCTGTGGTCGCGCTCAACCGCGCCGTGGCTGTTGCCAATGTTCACGGTCCGAAAGCAGGGCTCGACGCGGTGAGGGCAATCCGCGACTCGCGAAAGTTGAACTCCTATTACCTGCTGTACGCGATGATTGGCGAATTCGAGCTCCGTTTAAATCACCGGCAACCTGCTGTCGAACAGTTCCGCAAAGCGTTCGAAATGGCGGAGACGAAATCTGAACGCGCGTTTCTTTTAAAACGACTGCAAGAGTGCCAAGAGATTCCTCGAACAGTTTGAATAAGTAGGTTGCGCTCTGAAGGGACCGCCGAACGATCCGAATTCTTTGGATCGATGTCCTGAAGGCGCTCTTTCGTTCGTCGTATCTGCAAAATCACACACCAACAGAAAGGCAAATATATGAGCAAGTCAGAAAAGAAACAGACTGCAAGCATCGTTTGGTTTGAAATCCCGGCCGACAATCCGGAACGGGCCGAAACGTTTTATAGAAATTTGTTCGGCTGGAACATTAACCCATTTCCCGGGTCGGGTGATTATTGGCACATCGATACGGGCGGCGCAGATGAGACTCCGGACGGCGCGTTGAAAAAGCGCAAACGGCCGGAAGAGCCAATCATCAACTACGTCAGCGTGAATTCGGTGGACAAGTACACTGACAAAATCGCGAAACTAGGCGGCAAAATCTGCATGGCGAAAACGGCCGTGCCCCAGATGGGCTACTTCGCCGTCTGCCAGGATACCGAGGGCAATTCGTTTGGGATTTGGGAGAGCGACCCGAACGCAATATAATTTGTCCTAAACTTGGCCGCTCGTTCGTCGTAGTTCTGAAAACTCGAAAAAATCAACTATCAACAATCAATTAGAAACTAACATGAACACACAAAATCAGAATGGATACATGCTGCTGTACCGTGGCGATGAATGGTACAACAGTCTTTCGCGGGAAGAGCTCCAGAAACTCATGGACCAGAACAAAGCCTGGATCGAGAGATTGACTGCGCAGGGCAAAGCCAAACCTGGGCGCGCTCTTGAGCGCAGGGGCGCGATTGTTTCCGGCAAAAGCGGCCGGTTCGTTACCGACGGACCATTCACTGAATCGAAAGAAGCCATTGGTGGATACCTGGTGCTGAATGTCGAGACGATCGACGAAGCCATTGCTATTGCGCAGAGCAGCCCAGGTCTGGCTTATGGCGGCTCAATCGAAGTGCGGCCAGTGGCTGAAGAATGTCCACTCGACGCGCGCGCACGCGAATTGTCGCGAGAAGAACAACTTGCAACCGTTTAGAATCAACGACACTTAACTTACAATCATCAACCACAGAATATGAACACACAAAATCAGAATGGATACATGTTGCTGTTTCGCGGAAACGACTGGCACAAGAGCCTTTCGCCTGAGGAAAAGCAGAAAATCACAGACCAGTGGATGGCCTGGTTCAAGCGGCTGACGGACGAAGGCAAGGCCGTCGCCGGAAACCCGCTCGAGCGCGAAGGCAAAATCGTATCGGGCAAGAACCGGGTGGTGTCCGACGGTCCATTTGCAGAATCGAAGGAGGCAATCGGTGGGTATTTCCTGCTAGACGTTGGTACTTTCGATGAAGCGGTGGCGATCGCGCAGGAATGCCCCGGCTTGCCGTACGGCGTGCGCGTGGAAGTCAGGCCCGTAGCGGGCGAATGTCCCATTGCAGCAGACATCCGAGCAGAAGCGCAGTTCGCACAAGTGTAAGTCAACGCGACCAGGGAATATCCATGGCTCGTTAGGGTTGATGGATTTGTAATCCCGCTTCCGAGAAGAACGTGGGCGATATCGCCGCATTGCCAGTCAGCCGGCGGATTGGCTGCGTTCGCGGTGAAGAAGTCCTTCTGAGCTCAACCGAAATTCACCAAACAGACAAAACTGGAAGAATACAGTGATAATCCAGAACTGACTCAGTGCGATACAGAATAAGTTCGATTGAAGCAACATAAGAATGATTTTATGCAACACGAAGAAAACGTGATTCGCGAACCGTTGTCACGCAGACGATAAATCCCGTCTGAAGTCCTGAATACACTGACTCGTTCGTCATATTATTAAAGTGAACCTAATGTCGTGGCCGAAATAACCTCGGAGAAATCTCATGTGCCCTGTATGTATAGCAACCGCGATGCTGGCCGCATTTGGCGCAACGTCGACTGGCGGGCTAGCCGTGTTTGCGGTGAAACAATTCTTTTTTCAACCCGACCGAAATCATCAAACAAACGAAACAAGAAAGAATGAAAATCGAGACATTGGAATCGAAAACAAATGAGAGCGAAGTGAATCCTAGAGTGGTGTTGGAAGGCGAATGGCTGGTTGCGCGAAAAGACCTGCTGACACGAGAGAAAGAGCTGACGCGGCTGCGCGATGAGGTGAGTCGCCATCGGCGGGAGCTGCCATGGGTTAAGGTCGACAAAGAATACATTTTCGACGGACCCGGTGGTAAAGAAACGCTGGCCGATCTTTTTGAGGATCGCAGCCAACTGATCGTTTATCATTTCATGTTTGCCCCGGAATGGGTGGAAGGTTGCAAGAGCTGCTCTTACCTGGCGGATCACTTTGACGGTGCCAACTGGCATTTACCGCATCGAGACGTCACGTTTGTGGTTAGCTCTCGGGCGCCGCTGTCCGAACTCGAAGCGTACAAAAAGCGCATGGGCTGGCGGTTCAAATGGTTGTCGTCGTACGGCAACGATTTCAATTTCGACTATCACGTCACGGCCACAGAGGAGGAAAAAGCGAACGGGAAGATGTTCTACAATTATAGAACAGACGAGTTGATTGGCGACGAGATGCCGGGCTTAAGCGTGTTTTACAAAGATGAAAACGCCGATGTTTTTCACACCTATTCGACGTACGGGCGCGGACTCGATATTCTGGTCGGTGCCTACAATTTTCTCGATCTCGCACCAAAGGGTCGCGACGAGGACCACCTCGACTTCACGATGGATTGGGTCCGTCGCCACGATCAATATTGAAACGGCGAACAAAATAAGGATCGCCGAATGAATCGCGTAACCCATTTTGAGATTTACACCGATGATCCTGAGGCGGTGCAAACGTTTTATCAAAACGTTTTCGGCTGGAAGTTCCAGAAATTTGAAGGCGGCCCGATCGAGTACTGGCTCGTCACGACAGGCGATGACAAGGAGCCGGGAATCAACGGCGGTGTCACTCGTCCACGTGAAGGGCAAAGCCCCGGCACTTTGAATACGATTGCTGTTTTGTCGCTCGATCAAACGATCAAGAAAGTCGAGGAGCGCGGCGGCAAAATCTGTGTGCCGAAGATGGCGATCCCGAAAGTCGGCTGGTTGGCGTACGCGGCGGATCCGGCGGGAAATGTATTTGGAATCATCGAGCCGGATACGAACGCGAAATAGCGAAAGCCGAACATCAAAGAGAGTGATTGCTCGGAAAACCACGGCTCAAGCCCGAGCAACCAAATAACTCGCGAATGAAAATACCTTTCACCGGCGGCTGCGTCTGTGGCGCAGTTCGCTACGAATGCACGGCCGAGCCGATCATGATGTTGAAATGCCATTGCCGTGACTGCCAACAAATCAGTGGCGGTGGATTCGCTGCGGCCGTGCTGGTGCCGGCAGAGTCGTTTCGATTGACGCGCGGACAATTGCGTTACCATTTCACGCCCAGCATCAGACGAGGCAAACATAAACGCGGTTTTTATCCTGAATGCGGGTCGCGAATGACCGGAGCGGAATTCGAAGGGAACGATTCACAATTCGTCGGGGTCCCGGCAGCGAGTCTCGATGATCCGAGTTGGTTTCAGCCGCAGATGGATATTTTCGTTTCAGGAGCGCAACCCTGGGACCAAATGGATCCGGCAATTCCAAAATTTGGGCAGTACCCACCATCATCACCGAAGGAACAAGTAACATGCAAAAGATAACACCATTCTTGTGGTTCGATGATCAAGCCGAGGAGGCAGCGAAGTTTTACACCTCCATTTTCAAAAATTCCAAGATCGGACGAATTCTTCGCTATGATGAAGAAACAGCGAAAGTTTCGCAGAGTGGCCGACCAGCGGGATCAGTCCTGACCATTGAATTCGAAATCGAAGGTCAGAAGTTCGTCGCTTTAAATGGCGGCCCGGAGTTCAAATTCACCGAATCGATCTCGTTCGTCGTAAACTGCGAAACGCAGAAGGAAGTCGATTATTTTTGGGAGAAACTCACTGCGGATGGCGGTGAAGAGTCGCAGTGCGGTTGGCTCAGGGACAAATTCGGCGTGTCGTGGCAGGTCACTCCAACCGTGTTGATCGACATGTTGCACGACAAAGATCCCAAGAAGTCCGAACGCGTTATGAAAGCGATGCTTCAAATGCAGAAGATCGACATCAAAAAATTGAACGTTGCTTATGCGGGGAAATGATGCTTTTGAGTTTTTTTATAAATGGCGCTGTCATGTTGAGCGGAGCGAAACATCTCTGTTTATTCATGCGGCGGCGGTCGATCCGGAAATGACCAGAGATTCTTCGCTTCTCTCAGAATGACATTACGAAACGGCCTTTATGGTGTTGGTGAAGCAAAAACCCGCAACGATCGATGAGTATCTCGCAAGAGTGAGTCCCGATCAGCGTGCCCTCTTACAAAAACTTCGCAAGACTATCCGTGCGGTCGCGCCCAAGGTTGAGGAGCGTATCAGCTATGGAATTCCTGCATTCCGCTTGAACGGACGCTCGTTGGTTTTCTTCGGCGCATGGGGGAATCACTGCTCCTTCTATCCGGGCAGTTCCACAACCCTGAAAAAATTTCGGAACGACCTGAAAGGTTTTCAGATTACCAAGGGGACCATTCGCTTCTCTCGCGATAACCCGCTGCCGATCACGCTGGTGAAGAAACTGGTCAAAGCACGGATAGCGGAAAAGCGGCCTTGAAAGCTTATGCCGAAAATCAGCCCACGCCGTTTAGCACAGCGATCGTACGAAGCTTTTGCAGCCGGCGATCGGAAATTCTTTGAGAAGCATCTTGCGGAGAATTTTACTTTCTCGAGTCCGCTTGATGTGGGACTGGATCGTGCGGGATACTTTGAGAGATGCTGGCCTGGAGCTGGTCAGGGCCAGAAATTCAATTTTTTGCGGTTCATAGAACATGATGATGAAGTCGTCGTAACCTATGAAATGACGAAACCGAATGGAGAGAAAGGGCGCAATACGGAAATCCTGCGCGTTAAGGACAACAAGATTACCAGTGTAGAAGTCTATTTTGGTTGGGACGTTTTGGCAGATCATTTAATGCAGTAAGGAGAAATCAATGAGCAAAGTTCGAGTCTTGGTCGGCACAAGGAAAGGTGCATTCATCCTGACAGGGGATGGCGCGCGCAAACGATGGAAGGTTAGCGGGCCGCATTTTGCGGGTTGGGAGATTTATCATGTGAAAGGTTCGCCAGTTGATCCGAACCGCATTTACGCATCGCAAACAAGTGGGTGGTTCGGCCAGATCATTCAACGCTCAGATGACGGCGGAAAAACTTGGAACACGCCCGGAAGCAAACCCGAGGAATTGAAAAGTCCTGATGGCATGTCGAAGGGTGAGAGCAACAAGTTTGTCTACGACGGAATCCCGGGCACGCACCAATGGTATGATGGCACCCAGCATCCGTGGGAGTTCAAGCGCGTTTGGCATCTGGAGCCCTCACTGCATGATGCCGAGCATGTTTACGCCGGTGTGGAAGACGCGGCCTTGTTCAAATCGAAGGACGGCGGCAAATCGTGGAAAGAATTGTCCGGCCTCCGACAACACGATACCGGGCCGAAATGGCAACCGGGCGCAGGTGGAATGTGTCTCCATACAATCCTCCTGGATCCACAGGATCGACAACGAATATTCGTGGCGATCTCGGCCGCAGGCTCGTTCCGCACCGATGACGGCGGAACAACGTGGAAACCAATCAATCACGGACTGCATTCACAATACATACCGGACCCAAATGCGGAGGTCGGCCATTGTGTTCATCGCATCGCCATGCACCCATCGCGGCCCAACACATTATTCATGCAAAAACACTGGGACGTGATGCGCAGCGATGATTCTGGCGATTCATGGCGCGAAGTAAGCGGAAATTTGCCGAGCGATTTCGGTTTCCCGATCGACGTACACGCGCATGAACCGGAAACAATTTATGTGGTACCGATCAAAAGCGATTCTGAACATTATCCGCCTAACAGCAGACTGCGTGTGTATCGCAGCCGGACCGGTGGAAACGACTGGGAAGCGCTCACCAAGGGCCTGCCACAACGCAATTGTTACGTGAATGTCTTGCGTGACGCCATGTCTGTGGATTCGCTCGAGCCGTGCGGCATTTATTTTGGAACGACCGGCGGTCAGGTTTACGCATCGCCTGATGGGGGCGATAACTGGAAGCCGATCGTGCGCGATCTTCCGGCGGTGCTTTCAGTGGAGGTGCAAACGCTGCCGTGATTCGCGTTGTTCTGCCGCCGCATTTGCGCACGTTGGCGCGGGTCGATGGCGACCTAGAACTCGACGTCAACGCCACCGTGACTCAGCGGTCAATACTCAACGAGCTCGAGGCTCGATATCCCATGTTGCGCGGTACGATGCGCGACCACGTCACTCAGCTGCGTCGGCCACTCGTCCGATTTTTTGCCTGTGGAGAAGATCTATCTCACGAATCGCCAGATGCGCCGCTGCCGGAACCCATTGCAAAGGGATCTGAGCCATTTGTAATCATCGGCGCCATTGCGGGCGGATAGTTGAGACCTGCTTCTTGACAAGGTTTGAGAGGTATGTCGGTGCGCGGGGAGTGCCGATTCGCATGGATTTCGCACGAAGTGCTTTTGGAGTGCGATGCGTCCTCGCATCGCTTTTCAACGCGGCAAGACATCGCGCTCAGCTAAAAAAAGTCGACCTGCGAATGTTACACAAATATCGGTTGAACAATTCTCAATCGAAAATAAGGAAGAAGAATGAATACTACAGAAGAAGTGGCAACAAAGTTGGCGGACTATTGCCGCAAAGGCGAATGGAGGAAGGCGCTAGATGATCTCTACGCGAAAGACATAATAAGCGTAGAGGCGCGTGAGATGGAAAATATGCCGGCGGAAATGCGCGGCATCGACCAAGTGCGCGGGAAAACCGACTGGTGGGAGAAGAACATGCAAGTGCACGGCGCAAAGGTCACCGGACCATTTGTTGCCCGCGACACCTTCGTTGTTGAGTTCGATATCGATGTAACTGAGAAGGGTTCCGGGAAGCGAATGCAATTGTCGGAAGTAGGAATTTACAAGGTTAAGGACGGCAAAGTCGCGCACGAAGAATTTCTGCCGCTGGCTCAGAAGAAAGAATAGTCCAAGGATTACGCGAAACTAACGCTAAGCGTCCCGCTTATGAAACGTCCACGGTGTGCAAGCGGGATACTGATGTAAACGAGAGGGCTATCGGTTGATTGCATGGCCGAGACGGACTCGGTATGCTCGCGCCCATGTCTGGAAAGGCGAAACCAAAATGCCAAGCGGGCACTCGATCTCTCGGCGATAACATACGCGGACAATTCCCATTTCTTATTGGCTTGGGAACGGTGGCCGTTTTTTGGGGCACCGGAAGTCAGCTGGTTGAAATCATCGCGCATCCGGTCACGCTGATTGTTGTCTTCCTCTGGCTTTTTGCCGTTATCCTTTGGTCCGCGGTGTGCGTGGCCCGGCAGGCCGACTGTCTTGCCCTTAAGTTAGGCGAGCCTTACGGGACCTTAATCCTCACGCTTTCGGCCATCGCCATTGAGGTAGTGATGATTTCTACCGCGATGTTGCATGGCGCAAATAATCCCACGCTCGGGCGGGACGCGATCTTTGCTGTAATCATGATTGCCCTCAACGGGTTCGTTGGTCTGTCCCTGCTAATTGGCGGATTACGCCATCGCGAGCAGTATTACAATCTGCAAGGCGTCAATTCCTATCTCAACGTCATCATGACGCTAGCGGTGCTAGGTTTGGTTCTGCCAAACTTTACTACTACGACGGCAGGCCCAACATTTTCTACCGAACAGCAAATCTTTCTCATTGTAGTAACACTATTTCTTTATGCGATTTTTCTCCTGATTCAGACGATGCGGCATCGCGGCTATTTCATGGAATCGGAGCAGGCAGGTGTGGCTGCAAGTCCAGATCATCATTCACTGCATGTCCAATCAACTGCTTTTCATGCATCGATGCTGCTTCTTTATTTGATAGTCGTGATTTTGCTGGCGGAAAAGTTTGCCATCCCTTTGGACAACAGCATGGAGAAGTTTGGGCTGCCTCAAGAGTTTGGCGGCGCAATGATCGCGGCGCTGGTGCTTACACCAGAGGGAATCGGCGCTATCCAAGCCACTTTTCGCAATCAGTTGCAGCGTTCGATAAATATTCTACTCGGTTCCGTGCTTGCGACTATCGGACTCACAATTCCCGCCGTGCTAATTATCAGCCTCGTCACGAAACGACCTGTCACGCTCGGGGTGCAAGGCGGCAATCTTCCGCTGCTGGTTTTAACGCTGGCGGTCAGTGTCGTTACGTTTACCAGCCGCAAGACAAATATCTTGCAGGGTTGCGTTCACTTACTCCTTTTCGCGGTATTTGTGCTGCTGATCTTTGCGCCCTGAACTGCTCTTCATAGTGCGGTTGAACAGCGCCTTCGCATTACCGTGCTGATGGCAGACCTTACACCTGTCTTTGCATTACGATGGCGTTCGGTCCTTCTTCCGCAACCTTGAATCCAAAGCGTTCGTAGAGGCGCAACACCGGTTTGCCTGCGACGAGGCTGACCGAAATTGTTGATTCATGAGGGTTCGCGCGGACCAGTTGTGTCAGCAGGGCGGTGCCAATTCCATGTCGACGGTGCTCCGGTTTCACTGCGAAGGCGAGTTCCGGCGGTGCATCAGGTTTGTCGATCGGCTTGCGCAACCAAACGGCGCCAAGCACTGATCCGTCTTTCTTATCATGTGCTACAAACCCGGTATCGCCCGCGCGGCCCCAGCCGTCGGCATAATTCGCGAACTCCGGCCGCTGCAGGATCTCGCGCGAAGGTTGGTGGTTACCAATGGAGGAGAGTCCTTGATAAAGCATCTCCCGGAGCACCGGCTCATCTTTGACAAGAAGTGGTCGAATCTCGTATTCCATGAGTAAATGCGGCTTTCTATTGTCAGGGATGATGCGGGAAAACGCCAGTTCGAGGTTTGGCGGAATGCACCATTTACACCCCTAACGCCGACAGAAGTGAATTTCGTGTCTGAATTTCGTCAATGCGTCGGGCCTGTGAGCGATTAGTTTCTAACAATGGATCGAGATTACGTCTTAGGTACGCACGACGAGGAACTGGCAAGACTCGGACTGCAGCATCGTGTCTGGCGTCCGGTAGTTTTGGATTGCTGGCAGAGAGCCGGTATCACGGTCGGCAAACGCGTCCTCGACGTTGGCGCGGGTCCGGGGTACGCAACTGTCGACCTTGCTGAAATTGTCGGGCCCACAGGTGAAATCGTCGCACTTGAACGTTCCGAGAATTTCATCCGCGCAATGGAACAGGCCTGTCGAGCACGATCGCTCGCGAACGTGAAAATCCACCAACTGGATTTAATAACGGATGAATTGCCCAAGGGAAATTACGATTTTTCCTGGTGCCGATGGGTCATGTCATTTGTGAACGATCCTCCCGTGTTGATCAGAAAACTGAGCGACGTGATGCGTAGAGGCAGCGTGGCGATCTTCCATGAATACGGCCATTATGAGACGTGGCATTTCTTTCCACGTTTGGTGCATCAGGAGCGCTTTCGTGAACATGTGATCGCAACATGGCGCGAGTCAGGCGGTGAACCCGACGGAGCAGCGGCACTTGCAACGCTGCTTCCCGCGAACGGCTTCGCAATTCGCTCTGCAAGACCGCGTCTGTTTTGTGTAGGTCCGAAAGATTACATGTGGCAATGGCCAGCTACATTCATTGAGATTTATCTTCCCCGGCTGATTGAAATGGGACGGATCGATCACAAATTTGCAGATCAAGTTCGCGACGACCTGGCGAAGGCGGAAAAGAATCCAAATGCGCTCATGATCACGCCTCTGGTCTTGGAAATTGTTGCCGAAAAACTCTAGGGCACAATCCTGGTGGTAGTAATCAATGGATGGTTCCCAGCAGACCGAGGCGCTCTGCATCACCGTTTAGTGCCATAATCACTTCGGCAACGACAGTGTCGAGCGGCATCCCTAACTGCTCCGTGCCGCGCGTGATGTCATCGCGGTTCACAGCGCGAGCGAACGCTTTGTCTTTCATTTTCTTTTTTACCGCGCGCACATCAACATCCTGGATGCTTTTTGTGGGGCGGACGAGTGCGACGGCTACGACAAAGCTGCTTAGTTCGTCTACAGCGAAGAGCGTTTTCTCAAGTGTCGTCTCACGCGAGACGTTTGCGTAATCCGCGTGCGAAAGAATTGCGCGACAGATTTCTTCGCTCCATCCGTGGTCGCGAAGCCATGCAACGCCGACAAATGGATGACCTTCGGTCGAGCTGCGTTCGAGATTGGGGTGACGCTCATAATCCATATCGTGCAGCAATCCCACGGCTTCCCAAAGATCGGCATCCTCGCCGCGCAGTTGCGCAAAATGTTTCATCGAATCGGCAACGGCGTAACAATGTTTTCGCAGGCTTTCGGATTGGACCCAGTCGTGGAGAATATTTGACGCGCGAGCGACGAGCGTTTCGTTCATCACCGAACTTTAGTGAATTGAGAGGTTGTCGCCGGGTTTTATTTTTGTCGCAAACCGGACCACATCCCAATTGGCCAGAGGAATACGCGGTCGAGAAACACTTGCAGTCGAGTGGCCGCTTCAATCTCTGCCTTGTTTTGAGTTGGCGCTCGGGTGGTCTTCTTTCGCGCCGATACTGACAGGGCCGCGCTTGAAATTAATACGGCGACGAACGTGAAACGAAGAACAATGTTCACTCAATTCGATCGCACTAATCATAACAGTTGGCTGTCTTATTTTCCCTGGTAATTCCCCAGGATGAAACGCAACACCATCGCGATTCTAAACAAAACGCGCCTTCTGTTCCTGCCCGCGTGGGCCAGAACAGAAAGGCGCGTTGGAGACAAAGGAGCTTAGATATTAATCCTCTTCGAGAATCACACGATCGACAACCATGTTGGGACCTGTCCCGGCATAATGCACCCGGACTGGAACGCCCACTTTGATCTTCGTTTTCACGGTGTTTTCATCCAGAACCCTTCCGCTTCGTGTCACGTAAGTGACCGTTTTGCCGAAGCGATAGCGGACTGGTCCGCTACTTTCTCTCAACACGATCGCGCTCCCCTGCGTAAACTCCGTAATTGTCCCCGTTCCTTCAGTAGTGGTCGTCGTTGTCGTAGTGGTCCGCTGCGGTTGCCGCGGTACCTCTCGCTCATTCATAAGCGGCTGCCGCGCGGTCTGCCCCCACGCAAACGATGCCACTACTAGCACGGCAATGCTCAAGAACATTCTTTTCATCATTTTCTCCCTTCTTAGTTGAGTTGCGGCGGTGATAAGCGTTCTCATTTCCTGTTTGAATCGAACGGAACCCGAGAACACGCCGCTATAGTAGATTCGGATACGGCGTCTGCGGCGGACGCTTTAAAAAAACTTTTCGTGCTTCTTGAAGCCTGCGTCTACTTGGAGAAGTCTTCATCCCTACGTCCTTTATGAAATTTTGGATTGGAACATCAGGATTTCAGTATAGCGAGTGGAAGGGAAACTTTTATCCGGAAGATTTGCCGACGGCAAAAATGCTACCGTTTTATGCGGAACGCCTTTCGACGACGGAAATCAATTACACGTTTCATCGGATTCCTGCGCCTAAGACGATCGATAATTGGAAAGCGCTAACTCCTGGGAACTTTCGGTTTGCATTGAAAGCGCCGCAGAAGATCACGCATTGGTCAAAACTGCGCGAATGCGCCGATACATTGCGATATTTCAATGATGTAATCTCGGCGCTGGGCGAAAAATTAGGGCCGGTGCTGTTCCAGCTCCCGCCCAATTTCAAGAAGGACACTCTGGTGCTGGGCGATTTCTTGAATGGCTTGCCTGGGGGAATGCGCGCTGCGTTCGAATTCCGTCATGAATCGTGGTTTGACGATGAAGTATTTGAAACGTTGCGAGCGTGCGGGGCTGCGCTTTGCATCGCCGACACAGAAAAGCTGGAGACGCCAAAGGTTGTCACTACTGACTACGGCTATCTGCGGTTACGGCGCGAAGATTATGCGGAGAGCGACGTCCAGCGCTGGACCAAGTTTGTTCGCGAACAAGAATCAAACTGGGGCGACGTTTTTGTTTATTTCAAACACGAAGAAGCGGGGATCGGTCCGAAACTGGCATCGCAAATGAAGAAATTGCTCAACTAGGAGAGCAGCAAACATCCAGCGCGGAACGCTTGCGATCGAATACCGGATTAGGGGGCTGATCTATTTACCGACAAGAATAAGGACTCCGGCGGCGAGTGCCACAAGGTACAAAAGGAAAACGAACGGTCCGAGGTTTAGACCGAATCCCAAAAGGCCATCGATAATGAGATAAACCGCAAGCAGCACCATGCCGATGTTCTTGGTAAATTTCATCCCGCAGTATTTCTAATCGCCATCGCCGGTGGCAATCCCAAAATGTCTAGACGATCTTGATCTAAGTTACCATCACTTCATTAAGGGATGCCTATCGGCCAGCCGCACGGACTACCACCGCCGAAATATCTTTCACATCTACGAAGGCATCGAAAAATTCTGCGCCAGTCAGGTGGGAAAGATAGACGATATTATCGGTAACTTGGCTAACTCTTCCTCCGATTTTTTCTCCAGATCTCAGATGTAATTCGACAGCTTTGTCCGCGTTTCCCTGAAGGATGCTGAGCACAGTCGCATTAGGCTGGACGGCGGGTTTTTCCTGCGCAGACAAGCTGGAACAAGCGATCGCCGCAACAATGATGCCGAGAAGAACTGAATAGCGTTTCATATCCGCGCGTTCTGAGGCATTTCAGAGCGATTTGCGAGCAAATAATCATCCGACCAACGCATTACCAAGAGGTTTCGGAACGAACAGAATTCGCTAGAGTCGAAGTTGATGGGCGTTGCTGAAAATCTTGAGCGCATTCGTGGGCAAATCACGCAAGCCGCCACGAAAGCCGGTCGTTCGACAAATGACATCGAGCTCGTAGCTATCACGAAAACGCATCCGGCCGAAAAAGTACGCAAGGCAGTCGACGCTGGGCATACACTCTTTGGCGAAAGTCGCGTCCAGGAGGCTCGTGCGAAAATTCCAGAGCTGCCTTCAAACTTGCGCTGGCATTTCGTAGGACACCTCCAGAAAAACAAGGTCCGGCACGCACTGTCGTTGTTCGAACTTTTTCACGGTATCGATTCGCTTACGCTGGCGCAAGAGATGAACCGGATCGCGGCCGAGGAGGGAGGGCATCCGTGTGTGTTACTGGAAGTAAATGTAGCGGAGGAGGGGAGCAAATTCGGTTTCAAACCTGAAACCCTGCGTGCCGAAATGGAATCCCTTCTCGCGCTGCCGCGATTGTCGATCGAAGGGCTCATGTGTATTCCGCCGCTCGCTAACGAAGCGGAAGCGTCCCGGAAATTCTTTTTAAAGTTACGCGAACTGCGCGATTCGCTCGAAAAGGAATTCGATATGAAACTTCCACATCTTTCCATGGGCATGACGCAGGATTTTTGGATCGCAGTTGAGGAAGGCGCGACCCTGGTGCGCGTAGGCACGGCGATTTTCGGTGAGCGACCTAAGGGGCAAAAAGATTAATGCGGCTCGAACCTACTAACATTCAGCAAATTGGAGACGAGCTTGCCATCTCCTGGAATGACGGCGCGGAATCGTTTTTCAAGCTTGAGACGCTGCGACGCGCATGTCCGTGCGCGGCATGCGGTGGCGAACCCGACGTGCTCGGTAATATTTCACGGCCCCAGGTAACTTATACAAGCGAGAGTTTTCAACTCGCCGGTTTCGATCTCGTAGGCGGTTACGCGTTGCAGCCGCGCTGGGCCGACGGGCACAGTTCTGGAATTTATAGCTTTACTTATTTGCGTCGATTGGGAGAAGCTTTGGAGTGAAAGTGTGCAATAAAACTGAAGCTAATTCATGCCGCTAACACTGAAAATCGTGATCGTTTTGCTCTGCTTTGCATTGTGCGGGGCTGGCACCTTCATTGCCTCAACTGCGCGAGAGGAATCTAGGCAGCCGCAAAAAATGAACGCGATTCCCGTTAAGAATCATGAGATTGCGCGGCGTGTTTGGATTCAGGTTTGATTTTTTATAGGCCGTCGCTCTGAGACGGCTCCGGACTGGCATCAGACACAGACGCCCTACAATTTTGGAATCGTGATCCGTAGCAGCGTCGTTCCTTCAGTTCGCGAATGTAATTGTCGGTTCTCCAACTGAGCTGGAATCAGAAAAAATTCTCCGGGCGTAAGGTCGACGTCCGCGCAGCGCAGGGAGCCGGTGAGGCAGCAAGCGATTGCGAACCGTTCGCGAGCGGCAATCTCGCGCGGTGAATCGAGATTCCATTTCTGGACCTCAAACAAGTCGTTCCTTAGAAGAAGCTCACCTTGTGGCTCGACTAACTTCGGAGCAACATCATCAAAATCGATGCATTGAAGCGCCTGATCGATGTGTAACTGGCGTTGTTTGCCTTTGTCGTCCACACGGTTCCAATCGAACACGCGATAAGTGGTGTCGCTGTTCTGCTGGACTTCAATCAGCAGAATACCGGCGCCCACAGCATGACAGCGTCCTGCCGGCAGAAACACGCTGTCGCCTGTCCTCACTCGGATTTTATGAACGTAATCGGCTGCCGTTCCGTCGCGGAGCGCCTTCTCAAACTGATCTCGCGTGATCGATTCACGAAATCCGAGATAAAGCTCAGCACCCGCATCGGCCGCAGCAATGTACCAAAACTCAGTCTTCGGTTCGCCTCCTAATCTGTGGGCGAGCTTTTCGGGCGGATGCACTTGTAATGAAAGTTTGTCGTGAGCATCAAGAAGCTTCAGTAGCAGCGGAAAACGTGAAGAATCGGGAGCTTCTCCAAAGATTTCGTCCCGATATTGAGTCCACAGCTCGTGCAAAGTTTTCCCGCGCAGCAGTCCGTCGCGCACGATGCTCTGGGCTTCGGGGCGATCTACTATTTCCCATGATTCCCCGATGGGTCTTTGCGACGGCAATTTTTTGCCGAACTCAGATTCAAGACGCCGTCCGCCCCACATGCGTTCCATGAAAATGGGCTCAAAGGTGAGGGGAGTCGTAAGATTCAACTTGGACATGATGCGATTTCCGTAACTGTAGCGGCAGCCGTGCCGGCTGCATCGACTTAGTTTGCAGGCGACACGCAGGCCGCCACAGAGATGAATTTCAAGCGTCTTCTAAAGAACTGGCTGCCTGTGTTCATCTGGCTGGGCGTGATTTTTCTCGGCTCGATCGATCTGATGTCGGCCGAGCACACGTCGCGATTCATTGTTCCGTTTTTGCGCTGGCTCAAGCCGGATATTTCGCCGGAGGCACTGGCGTTGATTCACTTTATCGTTCGGAAGTGCGCGCATTTGGGCGAATACGCTGTTCTGGGTCTGCTTTTGCTTCGCGCTGCAATTTTTATGACGAATCTCAAGTGGTCGCTAGCGATGCTTTATGTGAGTGTCTGGGTCGCCTGCCTGTTTGTGGCCACCACGGACGAATTTCATCAAACGTTCGTCGCGTCCCGTGGCGCTTCGGCAACGGATATCATGATCGATGGTGCCGGTGCGATTCTCGGACTGCTAATTGGCGCCAGTTTTGTGATGGCTCGTTCAAAAAGGCCCCAAAAAACACCTGCGGAGCTGTAAATCTGCAATCATGACTTCGAAGGCGAGCCTTCACGGCTTGCTTTTCTCCGAAAGTTAATGAAATAATCAGCCGTGAATGCTAATCCGCAGTTGAAGCATTACATCTCTTCACGTTTTCACTTCAGGCTTTCCGATGCGCTCCCTTGGAAGCGCCAACCAAGTCAGGTCAGCCCGCGTGTTCACAAGTCAAAGCCGCTGCTGCGCCCGCAGATCCGAATGTTCGCTGCATGATAAGAAGGGGGACAAGCGATTCCTCATCATTATGGGCCACGCTCAAACCCTCAGCAGTGGCGAATCTTTCTGCTGTACGTTTTGCGATTGCGGTTTGGCTTGCCGTCTCTTTGGGATCGCCGTGTACGCACGGAGCGGTGTCGCAACAAAACAGAACGGGCACCGACGCGCCGCAGATTAAGGACACACCCACGATTGCAGCCACACCGGAGCGCGTTGATGTTACCAACGGCTTTGGTAGCACCGACATTGTCTGGAATACAGGAAATGGATCGATCGGTTTTGTTTTCGTAACCGCAAACGGCGGGCAGCCAGGTCTTGTTGCCAAGGGAAGCGAAGGTAGCCGCGTTATCTCGTGGATTCGGACCGGGGGTTATGTTTTTGAACTCTACGGAGACGTTGAACGGAGGACATTGCTTGCCACGGTAACCGTTTCGGGAGTCACCGATATCGGAACTGTTCCACGTTATGCATCATGGCGAGGCCTGCTCCGCTGGCTGCTTGTTCCAGCGCTCATCGCGGTTCTGTACCTCGCTTTATACTTGAGCGAAACCGGGCCGGCGCCCGCGAAAATCCCTGCCGAGCCGACCACCTCGCCTCGCCCACTTCACGTCACGCGAAACCTGCTGTTGGGCTTGGCCGCGTTTATTTGCGTGGATGGCGCGGTCTTCCATACGTGGTTGTACAGCTCGATTTTAGCGCCAGATTCTTACGCAGGGCGAATAGCAGCGATCACGAGAGCCGAAAAACGGCGCCCGTCATCGGGCCTCAAGGAGGTGCTGGTTTTGGGAGACTCGCGGATGGCGGAAGGGTTCTCTACTGCTGTGGCTGACGAGCTGGGTTCTGCCGCCGGACTAAAGTTCGTAAATCTCGCCGAACCTGCCTCTACTATAGTCACGTGGCACTATATCCTTCGGGAAGTCGATCCGACAGGGCACCGCTACTGGGCAATTATTGTTCCCTATGGTATTGGCTACGAACCAAAGACTGCCGAAGGTTTGAGAATTTCCATGGCAGCCCCACTGTTGCACTATGGAGATTATTTCCGGTTTGCCTCGGCCTTTCAGACATGGTCGGGTCGGTTAAGTGCGTTTACCGCATGTATCCTCCGAGGGTCGGCGTATCACAGTGATGTTGTCGATCTCCTTCAGCATCCCATTGCGCGGATAAGAAGTATTCGACTAGAGCCAACGAGACTTCGTTCCCGCGCTCTGTACCAGGGCCGGGACTACGATATCGTAGGCACGTCGTATGATCCCAAGACCCGCCAGGTAACCTTTCCGCCACGATTGACCGAGGCTCAGAGAGAAGTCATTAGAAAGAGTCTGGTGCAGCCATCTCAATCGGAAGTGCAACATTTCCTGAAAATGCAGCGCGATGCGATCCAGCAAATCTTTGATCGATATTCCAACAGTTCCACCGCAATTGTGCTTACGCCTGTCCCGCGTAGTCCGTTTGGTGGGCTTCCTGGAGGTTCTGTTAGCGCCCATCATGCTTTCCCAAGTGCGTTGGCTAAGAGAGCAGCTTTTTCGCTTCCGGAGCAAACTTTCGACTTTCTTGAAAAACCAGAATACTACTTCGATGGATATCACCTCAACGCGAAAGGTAGGCAAAGATTTACACAGAAGCTGGTAGCTGAGGTAGTCGGGCAGCTGCGGTCCGACGTTTCGCATGCTGGCAGTAAGTTTGAGCCAGAGCTTCAGAACTACTTGCCGATCACTTCCCTTGAGACCTCCATAGGTCCCAGCTTATGGGCGAAGTCAACTAGTCGTTGACCGGGCTGTCCTATGTTATTTAACAGCTTTCAGTACTGGATCTTTTTCCTGCTTGTCGCGGCGCTATTTTACAGCCTTCCGTTTCGCATCGGCAAGCTGCTACTCTTGGGCGCAAGCTACGTGTTTTACATGTGGTGGGATCCGCGATTCGTGGTGCTGATTCTTACTTCCACAATAGCTGATTACTTCTTGGGAATTTTACTTGAAACGGCAGCAGTCCGCCGAAGGAAGCTTTTGCTCGGAGTTAGCCTCGTAGTTAACCTGGGAATTCTTGGTTTCTTTAAGTATTATGACTTCTTTGCGAGCTCGTTGGCTGCATTGCTTCACATACCTGAGTCATCGCTAGTTTTGCGAATTATTCTTCCGCTCGGAATCAGCTTCTATACCTTTGCAAGTCTTTCTTACACCATCGACGTCTACTGGGGAAAGATGAAGGCTGTTAGAAATCTCATCGACTATGCACTGTTCATTGCGTTTTTCCCTCATCTTATTAATGGTCCGATCATTCGCGCCCGGCAATTCGTTCCTCAGATCCAATTCTGGCGGCGCCCGGCAGCAATTATAGTGCAGAGCGGAATTATTCTTATCCTGTCTGGTCTTCTGAAGAAGATGGTGTTTGCCGATCGATTTGCCGTTGTGTCCGATACGTATTTCAATAATCTGACTGCTCATCCCGGCTGGTTGGCTGCATGGTCAGGTTGCGTTGCATTCGCGATGCAGGTCTTCTTCGATTTCTCTGGTTACACCGATATCGCTCGCGGTTGCGCAAAGCTGCTGGGCTTTGAGTTCCCCATCAATTTTGCACGGCCATTCTTAGCCAGAAATCCGCGTGACTTCTGGCAGAAATGGCACATGACACTCTCCTTTTGGGTGCGGGACTATGTATTTATCCCACTTGGCGGAGCAAGGAAGGGGTCACTGGTATTGTATCGGAATCTGATGATTGCCATGGTGCTCGTGGGACTATGGCATGGCGCCAACTGGACATTTGTCGCCTTCGGTGCGTACCAGGGAATGTTGTTGGGGGGATACCGTTTCTTTGACCAGGCAACCGCTGGGACAATGGTTTCGGAAGTTATGAAAAAACGCTATTTTGCGCCGCTTAGTGTTATGCTGCTGTTTGGCTCCTTTGTAATAGGTATGCCTTTCATCCGTGGACAGACCATCCAGGCGAGTGGCTACGTTTTGAGTGGCCTATTCGGGTTCCACCATGTAACTGGTGAATTCCTGCTGACAACTGGGACGATCGTGCTCATTTTTATTTCGCTATTTCTGGCGGTCGCGCAAGAACGCACTCAGTTTATTGATCGTCTCGCACTGCAACCGGGCCGCATTCAAATCCCCGCATACGTTTGCGCCTTTTTAGCGCTTGAGCTGTTCCCGGCTATCGGCCAAGTGCCGTTTTTTTACTTCCAGTTCTGATCACTGAAGAAAGTAAATGGGCCTGACTGGGCTCGAACTCGTGGCTC
>DASZGW010000098.1:0-19455 GCA_035938475.1 Candidatus Udaeobacter sp. | reverse complement strand
ACCTATGTCGAAGCAATGGTTCACGCCATTCCGCAGATGGCGCCCAGCGACGAATTTGTTTTATGGGCGCACCGGCTCGCCGTTCGTCCACTGACGAACGCATCAAACGTTTCTGAGGTCACAGTGCCAGTCGAGCCGAACTCGCTGTCGACCATTTGGTGGCCGGAACGGTATGCAAGTTTCGACGGCATCGACCTCTTTCACGCTGCGCATAACATCTTGTCATGCCATGTGCCATGCGCCACTGTCGTTACGATCCACGATTTGTTGGCCATCGATTACCCGGAGCTCGCTTTTACCCGATGGAGTCAACGCGTCAAACGCTTGTATTATCCGCAGGCACAATGGAGAGCATTGCGCGATGCGACGCGGCTCATTGCCACAACATCCGTAATGGCTGATCGCATAACATGTCTCTGCCCGTCGGCGCGCGGTCGTGTTGCGGTGGTGCCGATGGCTCCGGGTCCGATTTTCAAGCCGACTGCGGACCCGGACCACTCGCGCGAGCAAGCCGCTGCGATCATTGGATCTGATGCACCCTATTTTCTGGTGGTTGGTCAACACAGTCCAAGCAAGCAACACCCGGTTGCGCTAAAAGCGTTCGCCCGCCATGTCCCTGAGCCCTGGCGCATGGTGTTCGTGCAGCGGCAAACGCACAAGCACGTGCTGGCGAAGCTGGCATCGCGCCTTGGGATCGACGAACGTATTACGTGGATCCCGCAGGTGGATTCAGCAAATCTTGTCGTTCTGTATCAAGCCGCTGGAGCAATGGTTCAACCATCTCTCTATGAAGGCTTCGGCCTGCCGATCGTCGAAGCGATGGCCATCGGATGTCCGGTTGTTGCAAGTGATATTCCGACCCTGCGCGAAGTCGTGGGCGCAGCAGCGATATTCGTGCCGCCAAATGATATCGACGGTTTTGGACGTGCGCTTGCCGCCCTGGCCAGATCGCCGAATCAGCGCCGCGACCTCGCTGCCGCCGGAATTGATCGAGCGAAGGTATTCTCCTGGCATCGTTGCGCGCAGGAAACCCTCGATGTGTTTCGCGATGCCGCTGCGTTCGGCTCCTAGCGCATCCGATAAATCAGACCTTCAGCGGCGGGCGCAACCGGCTCGTACCGCTCATTTAAAAGTTTGGCGAGAATCGGAAAGTTACTGGGTGCTGCGTGGTCTTCGGCTCGACTCGAACAGCGAAGTGAAAGTGTGTGACAAAGCTCAGCGGTTTTGGTAGCATCGCAAATGGTTCTCCGCTCAACGAGTCCCGCAGAGGTGCGCTGAATCCGGCCTGCGGAACTTTTCTTGGTAAGAATGGCAAAATCGAGAACCACGTCTGCCTCTGATCGCGGGCCCAAGCCGTTGTTCCAGCGAGCCGTCGAGTATTTTGGCCTGTCGGGTCGCACTGAGTGCGTGGCGGCAGCGAGCCTTTTTGGGCTCATGATCGTACTGAAGCTTGTGAACATGACGCGTTACAAGTTCGATTCCGACGAGTCACAGCACTTGCATGTCATTTGGGCGTGGGCTCGTGGGTTCGTGCAGTATCGCGACATCTGCGACAACCACATGCCGCTTTTTCAGATCGCGTTTGCGCCCATCTTCGCACTGATCGGCGACCGGCCAACGATCCTTTACTGGATGCGTTTTATCCTGCTACCGATGTATTTCGTCACGATGTGGTGCACCTACCGCATTGCGACGCTGCTTTTTTCGAAGCGGGCAGGCGTCTGGGCGGCGATCGGAGCTGGGTTATATCCAGGTTATCACTTCTGTTCGTTTGAATTTCGAACCGACAATCTGTGGGCGCCGCTCTGGCTCTTGTGCCTTACCGTGCTACTCAACGGGAGGATCACCGTACGCCGCGCGCTTGCGGCTGGTTTGCTGCTTGGACTTTGCTTCGGGATCTCGGGGAAAACGACACTGCTCCTGGTGTCGATCCTGACGACCGGCGCGCTCACGTTACTACTGGTCGGATGGCGGAAAGCGGGTTTGTCTGTGAGTTATCTCGTGCGTTGTGTCATGGCGTTTCTGGCGACGACACTGCTCATTCCCGCGATCATCGCGGGGGTATTTGCGCTCAGAGGCATTTGGCAACAATTCCGATACTGGGTCGTCGATAACAACATTCTACCCGGTTTACTGAATCATCCGGCGTGGTGGGCCCTCATCTTACCCATCGCATTTCCGCTCGTCATCTGCGCTGCATGGGTCATCGTCCGTAAGGCACCTGATCCTGCGACGGCTTTCCGGCGCGGTTTCGTTTTTTTGATCTGTGGTTTTTACATTCTCGCGCTCTGGAGTTTTTGGGCGCTCGTTACGCGTCAGGATTATTTGCCGTATCATCCGCTGGCGTTTGTTTTTTACAGCGCAGCAGCCCTCTTGGTCTCAAACTATTTCGTTCGTCAACGGTGGCCTCTTGGAGCTTTGTTTAAACAGGTGCCGTTACCGGCGTTTATCGCCGCAGGCGAGTTTGTGGCCATTATCATTTTGCATCCCTTCTGGATTGATGGCGGCAAGAACGAGACCAATTTGCTGCGGGCGACTCTTACCCTAACCAGTCCCGGCGATTACGTTTTGGATGAGAAAGGAGAAACGGTTTTCCGTCAGCGGTGTTTCGGTCCCATCTGGGAGCCTTTCGTGATGGAACGGATTCGGCGTGGCCTAATGATCGACAATGCGGTGAAGAATTGCATTGAAAAGCGCGCTTGTGTCGCGACAAATCGAAGAGATATGTCGTCAGCTGCGATACAGTTTGTCGAGCAGAATTTTCTGCCGGTCGGAAATCATCATCAAGAGTTGTTCATAAAAGATCGGCAATTTGTGTCGTGGCAGGGATTATGGGTTGCCGGCGGGTTTTTGAAACGGTCGCAGGAAGATCCGAAACGTTTCGATTTTAATGTTGTGATTCCGGCACCATATGAAATCATCGCGCGCGAAGGTGGGGTGAGCGGAATCCTCGACGACACACCGTACACTGGTGCGCGCTTCCTTGCGCCCGGAAAGCACAGTTTTGTACAAACATCCAACGAGAGCACGCTCGATTTTCTCTGGGCACAGGCTGTCGATCGACATTTCCTGCCCGTGGATCATGTCGATAATCCCGACCACTGAAAGAGGAACCGGCTCGCTCGACTGGACCATAGACGGATCGGCATGCTTTCTGTTGCCCGGAGTGCACACGTTTGCCAGACGTCGAGCGCATCTTCGATTGCGGTGATCTGGGCGCAGGGCGTCGATCGACGCTTCACCCCATTCACCTGTAGTTACGTTACCTGGCAGATGATTTGAGATTGCCGCTCCCTGATTGTCTTTTCTGGACATCACCCGTTTTCGTGATCCGACAGAGCAGGTGCCAATTGATTACTCGGCGGAATAAATTGCGCAAGAAATGCGTCCCTCGCGCCATTCAAGCGCAAGATACGATCCCGGGTCGCGGAACCGGAGCTTGGAGAACTGATAATGTAAAGAAATAGCTCAGCGGTTTCTTTTCAATCGGATCGACACAAAACCCGCTGCTCCTGCCGTAGGTGGTCAACACCATCCGATCACCCACCCGCTGGCGGACGAACCAAAGTCCGCGTCGCCCATCGTTCAGCTTGCAAAACCGCGGGCACAAGCGGCACTCAACGCGTCCATCCGGCAGTATCGTCGACCAGCGTAATCGGATTGGTAAGCATGTGCATCATTCAGCTCAGAGCAAATTCACCGTTTTTTTCTCAGATTACAATAATCGTAACCTTTTGCTGCGTAAGGCGGTCATATCCAATGCTGCAACCAGATGATGAAAGTTTCAATCGTCGTACCCTGCTTTAACGAGGGCCAAACCATTGAGCAAGTCGTCCAAGCGGTCCGACAATCTCCGATTCAACAAAAAGAAATCATTATCGTCGATGATTGTTCAAATGACGGGACAATTACGGTTCTGGAAAAGGTTTCTTCGTCGGTAGACCAGGTTATTTGCCAGCCGCGAAATCTTGGTAAAGGCGCGGCTCTACGTGCCGGTTTCGCAGCTGCGACCGGGAGCGTCATTGTGATACAGGATGCCGACCTCGAATACGACCCAAGCGAATACCCGCGTCTTCTCGCTCCAATCCTCGCTAACAAGGCGGATGTCGTCCTGGGCACGCGTTTTGCAGGTGCCCACTTGCAAAAGTTCCGATATTTCTGGCAAAGAGCGGGCAATAAGTTCGCAACGTTCTTGTCCAACGCTTTTACCGGTTTGAACCTGACGGATATACAAACCGGGCACAAAGCATTTCGAGCATCTTTACTTCCAAGGATGACAATTGCTGAGAATCGATTCGGCGTAGATGCAGAGCTCATCTCAAAGTTTGCCAGGCTTCGGTGTCGGATTAAGGAGGTCGGAATCACATACAACGCAAGAACGTACGCGGAAGGAAAAAAGGTGTGCTGGAAAGATGGCTTCCGCGCGCTTTACGTGATTTTGAAATACGGCCTGTTCGAGCGGGCACGGCAGGTGACGCCCGGCTCGCCTTCTGATTTTCGTGAGCAGGACCGATGCGTTGTAAAGCTGAAATACCGAGAGGAAGATCCATTTTTCGGCCAGACCTAGCGGTCGCCTTTCGGGCTATGGTGCGCCAAAGCGCGATAGTCGTCTCGGCGATAAATTACACCGTCAGCGGTGCGCGTGACAGGTTGGTAATGTTCCGCTAGCAGCTTTGCTAGAATTGGAAACTGTTGCGCCGGATATTGCGCGCCCGGTTCGGAGTAAAGGTCGATGATATATGCAGGCGGATGTTTGGCAAAATCCTGCTGGAGATTTTCCCACGAGCCCGGAACGATTCGGTTGCGCGTGTCAACATCCGGAAGGGGCCCTCCGAAAATGTTGCCGGTGAGCGCAAACGTTGTGATGTAACGAGAGGCTGGACGTCTGTGAGCGTCTAGATAGATTTCCGAACTCTGACCCCATACGAAAATCCTGTCAGCAGGGTTTGAATGCGTGAACAAGTATCGTCCCGCTTCAGACGGAACGCGTCGTCGAGCCAGCGCCGTCCAGTCTTCGATTGAGAAGGCAACAACCGTTAGAGCCAACCACGCGTAGGTCACAGCAGGTCGTAGTAGCCAGCGGGGCGGCTGCATCGCCCGGGACCAAAGTCGTGCGTAGTACGGCGCCGCGAGCAATGCCAGCGGAGGGATCAATTGAACGTAGTAGTGAGGGTAAAAGCGGGCGCCCGCTGCAGCACCGATTGCCGAGGCAGCAAGTAACCCGAAAAGCGCTGTTCGTTCTGCCGTCCTTTCAGTCCAAATCTTACTCTGATCCCGGCAGGCCACTATCGCCCCGATTACCAAAGGCAAACAGGCTGCGAGGAAGGCCAGGGTAATCACGATTCCCTTCTGCCAAAAAACGTGCGGAACGTCATGGTCGGCAATCGTCCAATAGAATGCGTCTCGGAGAATGCCTTGTTTCCAAATTACAATCGTCACGACACCGAGGGCTGCGAAAAATCCTCCTGTGAGCATCGTCGCCTGAATGATCGAATTCGTTCGTGTCAACTTGCGGCTAGCTCGATAACTCGGGAGAAGTAGATAGATACCGAGCGGAACTGCTGCTATCGCGGCCGGTTGTTTGAGCAGGAAAGCCGCGCCCAGAAACGCACCGGCAGCAAAGAGCTCCGGTCGCAATCGTGACGAACTTTGGCGGAACGCGATTGCCCACGCCAAAATAATCGGGAGATTCATCACCATCTCGCCATCGAACGAAAGAGTCTTCCACATCCACAAAGGTTGGAAAACACCGTAGAAGAGCGCGGCAACCAGACCAGTATTGCGATCAAACAACTCGCGGCCGATCACATAGAGGCCCCCCATCGCGCATAGCGTCCAGACAAGTGCGACTATATGAAGCGCCTTCCAATTGAACTCTCCCGCTACTTTGAATATTGCGGCATAAGTCCAGAAGAGAAGTGGCGGCTTACGCTCTATCGCATCAACGTAAGGCCGTCCGCCGTCAACGATCTCGTTCGCTACGACAGAATACATTGCTTCACTGTCAATTGGTTGCGGATGCAAAAGAGACGGAAGGCGAATTGCAACCGTGAGCAGAATTATCCCAAGCGCGGCGAAGCGAAATTTACGCGACCTATGAGTTGCGAGATCCATCATTCGGCAGATGAATTTCCGGATGTAGTCCGCTTAAGAGAATCGTAAATGCGCGTAACTTCTTCGAAAACATCATCAACTGTGATTGCTTGCATGCAAAGATTGTTGTGGCAGACCGATTGCCGGTTGTTGTAGGCACTCACGCACGGACTGCACGCGATGCCGGCCCATAAGCCGATGGCATTTGGCGATCGCGCGGCAAATAGCGCCGGTGTCTCCGGCCCGAACAACGCGATGACGCGAATCGGCGTCATCGAAGCAAAATGAGCCGGTCCACTGTCATTCGTCACCAAAATCTCACTGAGGGTGTAAAGGACGAGCACTTGCCGTAGAGTGGTTTTGCCAGCCAACGAGACGACGCGGTTTGACCCGACCTCGTCTGCAAGCTGGTTAATTGTGGCAGCTTCGGCCGGCGCACCGGTGAACACAATGAACAACTCCGGGTAACGTTCGAGCAATCGCCGCGCAAGTTCGACATAACGGAGAAACGGCCAGCGCCTTAGCGGCAGCAGATCGCTCGCGTTCGGGTTGAGCAGGATGAGTGGCGCAGCATCGATGCCAGGATTTTGGTGCTGTAGGAGGCTTTTGATTTCAGCAACTTCAGCCGGGGACGGCCGAAACCTTGCGAGTGGCTGGTCCGCCGAGGGCTTAAAGTCGAACGTCGGGAGCACCGCTGGATCGCGGGTCAATGCTTCAACCATTGTTTCGAACATCTGACTTGTATGGAGATGAGGATTGTATAAAAGCCGATGTGTCATCAAGTCGCCCCGGTACGGTCCGTCGCCAAAAAAAGTATGAAACCCAACGCGAGACTTGGCGCCGGTCGTAAACGTCAGTATTGCCGAGAAACGTGTCAGAAATTCCATATCAACGACCGCGTCAATGCCGATTTTCCGCGCCCGCAGCACCGCTCGCAGGGCATCAGTCGCGAGTCCGAAAAGGCTCTTCGTCGCGATTGTTATCACATTCCCCTCAGGAATGATTTCCATCGCGTCGAGAATAAAGCGATTGTCTTCGAATACGACGAAGTAAACGTTCTCACGTCCAACCATGTCGATCGCACGACGAACCGCAGGATAGGCGAGAACCGTTGAGCCTTGCTCCGCGAACTTGACGAAGAGAATGCGTCGAATCTGGCGCGGTCCTGGCAGACCAGCGGATTCAAGGATTCTCCTGAGAAGAGTTAGGATGGCGCAGAGCGGCGAACCAACCCAGCGATCGGTGCGCTGCAAAGTTAAAATCCCTACTGGGAGATCCATTTTCTCTGGATCCGTCAAAAGCAAGGCGCCTTTTACGGAAACGTGCGAATTTGTCTAGTCAGGTATCATCTAATTTTCATGTAGGGCATCGGTTGATACGCGCCTAATCTTTTTGAATTCCTCACACCAAGGCACGGGGACTCCGAACGCGTAGTCCGTCGCCGTGTTCGGAGAGACCGGTTGTTGCCACGTAGTCGCCAATTAGCCGGGATTTTGCCAGCCTCGCTCCTCCTGAAAAGTTTCTAGCTCGGGCAAAGATGGGTTCTTCGCGGTTTTTCTGCTAGAAAACAGTGAAATTGGTGTCGCTCGTTTCCGTCCCGCGAGATCATTGGGCGTGCTGCAGTTTGGGGTCAACGCACCCTCACTGTAGCGACAATCTTCTATCGACGCAAAAATGACCACAGCAACAGACTCCCTTGACCGGGCACGTCTTGTCGATTTCAGTCAACTCCTTCGATCGAGAGTATTCCGCCGAAACGTGAATCACGGCGCTCCTTCTCATGTCATCTAATCTTGAAATTGCCCAAGCCCGTGACCGGCTTCGCGAGGAGTCAGTGAGTCCGGGGGAAGTTATGCTCGATATCCCGCCGCCGGCATCCGACGCGCCAGCGCGTGTAGACGAAACCGGAGTGGAACTAAAACGCGGCGCCTTCTTCAACACCATCGCGATGTTGGCGTCGAATTTCCGCGGGATATTCACATTCCTCGTTGCGCGACTGCTTGGACCGGCTGCGCTTGGCATATTCTCGGTTGCCTGGTCGACTACTGATATCATCAGCAAGATCGGTGTTCTTGGCCTCGACAATGCGATTACCACATTCATCGCGCGCTCAGAAGCGGTGGGCGACCGCGCGCGGAGCCGGACGCTTTTTCGAATCGCTGTCGTCTTGGGGATTGCGCAGTCTATTATCACTGCTGGCATCGTGATAGTGGGGCTCCGGTTTTTTAACGACCGCCTTCACATACAGCCGCAAATGGTTTCCGCGCTTGTGCTGGTTCTCTGCGCGATGCCGGGTCTGGCTCTGTATCGCATCAGTACCGCGATCTCGCGCGGGATGAAGGTGATGCAGCATGACATCTACTCGCGCGGGATGACCGAGCCGATTGCGACGACACTCGCATTTCTGCTTGCACTCGCCGTCGGCTTCAAAGAATCCTCGCCGGAAGTGGCTGCAATCGTTGGAACTGCAGCATCAGGATTGATTGCAGTCGCTTTGGCCTCAACGTTGTTTCGACATATTCCCGCGCAGGTGGCTGTTGGGTCGCATTTTGCCGAAGCGCGCTCTCTAATCGCGTACGCTGCTCCAATCAGTATTTATCAGCTGATTAACGCGTTCATTGCCCGGTTGGACCTTCTTATGCTCGGCTACTTCGTCGGACGCGCGCCTGGTGTGACGCTTGCAACGGTCGGTATTTACAGTGCGGTCATCGGCACCGCGAATGGCCTGCGGAAGGTCAATCAAGCTTTCAATCCTATTTTCGCCCCGGTCGTAGCCGGCATGACCGCAACCGGCGATCATGACGTGGCCGCCGCTACTTACGCTCGGCTTGCTCAGTGGATGCTGTGGATCCTGTTGCCGCTGGTAGCAGTGATGTCGCTCGCGGGCAGCACGATTTTGCTCATCTACGGTCCAGCATTTTGGCAAGGCGGTGTTTGGCTTGGCATCGTCGCTCTCGCAAGTGCCATCAACGCGTTTGTCGCATTGGGCGAAACCGTAATCATGGTGCAGCGGCCACATTTGAATCTTTTGCATTCTTCGATCACCTGCGCGGTCGCTGCTGGCGGCCTTCTTTGGTTGATTCCGCGGTTTGGAGTGATGGGCGCGGCGGTCGGCATCCTTTTGCCCTATATCGTCCAAGGCATTCTACGCTACACGACCCTGCGGTGGGTCTTTCACTGGAAAGATTCATGGAGCGATATCCGCCCACCACTGATCGCTGCAGGAATTGCGCTTGTTCCCGCGCTCGCCTGCCGCGCATTCCTGGGCGGAATTGTCGGACAAGTCAGCAGCGCTGCAGCTTTCCTGGTTGTCTTCGGTGTTCAGTGGTTGCGGCACCACATCCATCGCAAGGACCAACGTCCTTAATGCTTCTATTGCGTGGAAGCAGACACTTAATGCCCAGCGCACCCACGATCACAAGAACAACCGAAATCAGCGGCAACATTGAGACAAGATCGACATCTTAAAGCCTGGCAAGCCTTAACACGACTCGCACAATAACGAGACTGCTGCACAGGACATTCTTGCATCGAAGGGATAGTTAAAATAGGAATCAATACGGTAGCAACACGGATGCCTTGCGTGACGCGAACCCATTTTCCAAATCGTGAAAAGAGTTTTTATCACTGGTGCGAGCTCCGGCATTGGGCTTGCCATGGCTAAGTTACTTGTGGCGGAGGGTCATGAAGTCTGGGGCACGTCGCGCAATTTGGAACGCATCCCAAAAATGCCGCGGTGGCATGCGGTCCGTCTTGATCTGGCCGATCCGCTTTCCGTCGAAGCGGCATTCAACGCCGCGCTCATCGACGCTGGTTACTTCGATGTTGTGATTAACAATGCAGGGGCCGGTCACTTTGACCCGGCAGAGCTCGTTCCGATGAAAACGATTACGAGCCAGTTTCAAATTCTCGTTTTCGGCCAAATCCACTTGATGCAACTGGCATTGCGCCACATGCAGGCACGTGGCGAAGGTTTGATCATTAACGTCACTTCGTTAGCTTCCCGGCTTCCAGTGCCGTTCATGGCGGCTTACAACGCCGCGAAAGCGGCCATGGCATCTTTTACCATGTCAACCCAGCTCGAGCTCGGTAATTCCCGCGTGCACGTTGTGGATCTCCAGCCGGCCGACATTCGGACCGAATTTAACCAGGGCGTAGTCAACAGCACCGAGGCTAATCCCCGCTACGCTACAAAAATCGCGAGGACTTGGGAAGTCGCTGAGCGCAACATGAAGAGCGCGCCGACGCCGGACCTTGTCGCCAGGCATGTTCTCAGATTAGTCGACTCTGTTGAGCCGCCGCCTCGTATAACCGTTGGCGATGCATTCCAATCAAAAATTGCGCCTTTGATTTTCAGATTTCTTCCACAACGCGTAAGGCTGTGGGGATTGAAAAGGTATTATCAGATATGACCGTTATCTCTGAAGCAGTGATCTTGATGGCCGGCGAGGGCTCTCGTCTGCGAGGGCCCAATACAACTTTCCTGAAGCCTTTCGTCCCAGTGCTTGGCCGTCCGTTGATTTGGTACACCTTGGATGTCCTAACCCGCGCAGGGATCAAAACCGTCAACTTCGTGGTTGGCTACGAAAGCGGGCGCATGATCGAGCAGGTCAAGCAATTGATTCCTGCTGGCCTCAGCGTGTCCTTCATCGAAAACCGTGACTGGCAAAAACAGAATGGCATCTCGCTTCTTGCCGCCGCGGACCGCGTCAGCAAACCCTTTCTTCTCACGATGAGCGACCATCTCTTCGACGGCGCCGTGGTCGGCCGTCTGATTGATTCTTTTGATTCCGGTTTCCTAAACATCGCTGTAGATCGAAAACTCGATTCTATTTTCGATTTGGAAGACGCGATGAAAGTTCAAACCGTTGGGAACAGGATCACCGATATCGGGAAAAACCTGCGGCACTACGATGCGATTGATAGCGGCTTGTTCGTTTGTCCGTTACAAATCTTCGACTACCTCGAACGCGCGAAGGCCGGTAGTTGCGGGAGTGATTGCAGTCTGGCTGATGGAGTTCGATTGATGGCCGGCGACGATAAGGTCCATGCCATCGATATAGGCGACGCTTGGTGGCAAGACGTGGATACTCCGCAGATGCTGCAATATGCAGAGAGACAGATGTCGGAACGCATGCAGAGCGCGGCCACTTAACGGGGCGCATCAGTGCGATACTCCACCGACAACACGCGATTACGATCGTGGCTCCCGCGTAACGATATCGCCCCGGGCGCGGTTGGCCCTAATAAAAGCGAATGCGCTGAAAACGAGGCTCGCGGCGGCGACAATCATCCAAAGATGAAGGATCCACTCGGAGAGGCCGAGTAACGCAAGTATTAGAAAAACGGCAATAGCCATGTCGCGTTTAGTCAGCTGAAAGAGCCACCACACAAATCGTTCCCCGAAATTGAGCAATCCGGAATGGCCGATCATTGCGTGGTGTCTCGCGTAAAACGACTCATGCAACGTTGAAGAAACAACCGACGCTTGCCTCTCGCCAGCTCGTAGAAACCACTCGTTGGCCGTAATCAGGGCGGCACACGCAATTCCTTCACTCGAACGATGAAGCCCAAACCCGAGAGCGAGAACATAGAGAAGGCTTGCGACAAAATCGCAAAAGTAATCCAATCGTTCCCCGAGCTTTGATTCCAAGTTCTTGTCCCGTGCGATTTCGCCATCGCAACCATCAAGAATACTAAACGCCTGAAAAATGGCCGCGCCGATGACGATGCTGGTGTAATTGCCGCGCACTAGAAATACGCAGGCGATTAGCGGCAAAACGAATATCGATACCGTCCACGCATTGGGATGAATCGGAAACCTGAGCAGGAAACGCGTTATCCGGCGGGAAATCGGCCGATTCAAAAATCGTGAAACGAAACCGTCCTGGGGCTTGCTCATTCGGTAAGTGTTCGTTTGAAAATTCGATAGGTCTTATAGCGGCGTGCGCCGATCGCTTCGAGAAAACGATTGATCATGAAATTATCTTCAAGCGTCATGCTCAACTCGCCGGTGATTCCTCGTTTGACCATTGTTTCTTCCATCACGCGGAGCACCAGCATCTCGGCGATTCCAGCGCGGCGATATTTTTCGACCACACCGAGCGCGATTAGTCGCCCTTTCTGAATGCGTCTCTTGTAGAGGAGCAATTTGATCAGACCGATCGGCAGCCCGAACCGCGTGAGCCGTCCATTGAGGTGACGTAGAACGACATTGATGTCCGGCAAACATAGGGTGAAGCCAACAGGCTCATTGCCGATCTCGGCGATCCAGGCAAACTCCGGCACCAGCAACGGCTTGAGTTCACTGGTCATGAACTCGATCTCCGCCTCTGTGAACGGCACAAAACCCCAATTCTTTTCCCACGCCTGGTTGAAAATCTGACGAAGTCGCCTGCTTTCGTCGCGAAGATTCTTAAGATTTGCCGAACGAATAGTGGCTGGACAATATGTATTGAAGCGGGCAGCGAGTCGTCGCAGCTGGACCACAGCCTTTGCCGGATCAGCGAACCACCACGCGTACCAATCTTTCGCTTTTGTAAAACCACAGCTCTCGATCAGGTCCGTATAGTACGGCGGATTATGCGCGGTCAGTATCGTGGGAGGAAACTGAAACCCATCAATCAAAAGACCGCACACGTAGTTCGTTGAGTAGTCAATCGGCCCCATGATTTCAGTGCGTCCTTTTTCGCGAAGCCAACTCTCCGCGCGTTCAAAGAGCGCGGCAGCTACGTCGCGATCGTTGATGCACTCGAACAAACCGAAGCAGCCGACATTCGATTGGTGCAATGCATTGTAGTTCGGATCGTCGCTCGCCATGATTCGGCCAACGATCTCGCCGTTTTTCCGCGCCAGAAATAATGCGGCATCGCCATGTCGGTAGAACGGATGCCGGTTGCGATCGAGGAATGCTTTGCGTTCAAGGATCAGCGGAGGCACCCAGGCGGGGTCATTGGCATAAATCCGCCACGGAAATTTGATGAAGGCGCTGCGTTCCCGGCGCGACCCGACCTCTGAGATTTCAATCTTCGACACGCAGGAGGATAGCTATGCTAAATCTTGCCTTTCTTCGGCGATTTCCAGCAGCGACTCGGCCATATTTTCCTGGCGAAACAGGAGGTAAACGAAGAGTAAATTGAGCGGTATCAGCTCAAACCAGAAGTAATAAACTGGTTGGCTGATGAACAGAAGCGCAAACAAGACCAGCATCCGGACATTCGTCATCAAGAGTCGCCACCACTTGAGCATCGGGCTGGCCAAATCTCGATAACGCGTTCTTAGCGGATCAGGAATTTCGCCATGAAACAATTGGCGGACGACGTCACGCAACGTTTTCAACCGCGGTGCCAGCATTTCCTGTTGGAAGGTAAAGTTCAAATACAATGCAAGCAGGAGCTTCCGCCACGGTGTGTGACGCCAGGTCAACTTTGAGTAATCCGATCGCAGGCCAGACGAGGAATCTACGCCCTTCCGCGCTCCCGTTGTTACAAAATAGAGATAGGTGCTGCGATAATAATCAGCCGCTGCGCCTTGCAATGCGTGACTGATCCCGGCCGCAAATGCGAGAAGAAAGATGGCTGGCGCTGAGCCTTCGAACAGACAGCGGAGAGTCAAGTGCAAGTAAACGCTGACAAAGACAAGGTGGTCGGCAACGCTGTCAATGATACGGCCCTCGCGGCTTTCCCGGTGCGTCAGACGCGCTAGCTGCCCATCCGCGTTGTCGAGTGTATTGGCGCAAACATGAAGCATCATCCCCGCAACGTTGATGCTTAGGTTGCGATAGTAATAAAGGTGTCCAGCAACGACACCAAAGATGCCGGCCAGCAAGCTCACTGCCGCCGGCGTCATCTTGAGCCGCGCAAAAAACTTGGCCAACCAAAACCCTAGCGGCCTGTAGAAATAGAGATCAAAAACTCCCTCGACCTCGCGCGCTTTGTATGTGGCCTCGAGGCCTGAGCGCGGCGCCTCTGTTTGCTGTAGCATCAATAATTACGCCGGGCGTCGCGATGCTCTGGGGAACGCTCCGAATCAAACCCAGCAGCTTTGTACATCTTCCGACCAGCGCGCTTAGGCGCTTTGCTTTTGGAGTGCCGCTGGAACCAGTGTGTCCGCCAGGATGTTCAAGGCTTCGTCCAAGTCTGCGCGCGTATGTTTGGCAGTCACACAGGCACGAAAACATATCCGATGTTGCGGCACAGCCGGATAATCAACCGGAGCAACCCATAGACCACGGCGTCGGAGTTCGTGCCCGAGCCGATACATGCGCTCCCGATCACCTATCACAATCGGCATCACGTAGGTCGTCGATCCTCCAGTATCCAGTCCGAGACCACGAAGTTGCGCGTGGAAGTAATCGGCGTTTTCCCAAAGTTGGGTCCGCAGTTCCGGCTGCTCAGTGCCGAGCTCCAGCGCTTTTAAGATTGCCGCGATCACCACGGGTGGCAGTGCACAGGAATAAACATACGGATGCGCATAAAACCGGAGGTATTGCAGCGTCTCCTTGGAACCGGCCACGAAGCCTCCCAGTGCCCCAAAAGCTTTGGAGAATGTCCCATAAACGAGTGGGACGCGCTCTTCCACACCAAATTTCTCAGCCGCTCCACGACCATGTTCGCCGCATGCCAGCATCGAGTGCGCTTCATCGATGAAAACGCTCGCGCCATGAGACTCTGCAACAGCAAGTAACTCCGGCAGGTTGCCGAAATCGCCGTCCATGGAATAAATACCTTCCACAATCACGAGCTGTCGGCGGCCTCCTTGACGGCTCAGCGCTGTATCAAGCGAGACTGGATCGTTATGCTCGAATTTCTCCGTGCGGCAGCGGGAGAGCACTGCGCCATCACGAAGACTGAGGTGCGAGCGGTTGTCCAGGAGAGCCACGTCGGTCTTGCGAAGCAGCCCGGAGATCGTGCCCAGCGCGCCACCAAATCCGCTGTTGAAAAGCATCGCATCCTCGCGTCCGAGAAATTTTGCGACACGCCGTTCCAGCTCGCGATGCAGATCGGTCATTCCTGAGAGCATCGGCGATCCGCACGCCCCTAATCCATGTGTCCGGAGAGCTTCATGCGCGGCGGCCAGCACCTCGGGGTGATTCGCAAGGCCGAGATAATTATACGAACAGAGATTAATGACCGACCGCGGTTTGCCACCGTAATTGATTAGCGTGCGCGCATCTGCGCTGGCAAGCAACTCGGGCTCATACAGTTCAACCGCCCACGCGCCGACGCGCATCCAGTTTGTAAAGCTCGCTGGAGCTTGCAGCGGGTCGTTGCTTTCGCCCGCCAGAAAATTACTCAAACTGAGTTTTGCCGGGTCCTGGTTCATCAAGCCGTACATTGCCTATCGCTCACTCCCGTCTTTGCGGACGGTGTTTCCCAGCAAAATTGACAGTTTTTATCGTTCACCAGATTCCTTACGAAGTTCTCCACTGCATCCACATACGGCGGAGTTCCGTGTCGGGGCAGGCAATTTAGCGAGTTTCGGATTTAGGACAAGATTTTAGTGCAGCTGTAGTCACGGGCTTGGAGGCCGAACGTCAACTACTTTCGCGTGGTCCGAAAGATATAGTCCCAGAGCGGCGAGCTGATGCCGTATCCGACGTGATCGTCCTTGAAATGATGGCGGAGATGATACTGCTTCAGCCAAAGCCAGACGCCGCGTTTCATGGCGAGATGGTGCGTCGCGTAATGGAGCATGTCATAGCAGAGATAACCGAAAACCAACCCGGCAAACACCGCCGGCGCCAGGTTTCCAAAAACTAGAAGGAATAGACCAAAAAAAAGAAATGCGAGCGGGATGCTTATGACAGGCGGCATGACGAGCCGCCGAGCGTCGTTAGGATAATCGTGATGCACTCCGTGAATTACAAAGTGCAGCTGTTTTCCCCAACGAGTCTTCGGTGCGTAATGAAATACGTATCGGTGGATGAGATACTCGATCAGCGTCCAGAGCAAAACGCCTAGCAAAAACAACGCCGCTACCGCAACAAACGACAAATGCCGTTGCCACAAAGACACGTAAAGCATGTAGCCAACCACCGGCAGGTACAGCGCCAACGGAATCACCGGATGCACACGCGAAAAAAACTCCATGAAATCGCTCTCGAACATCCGGACCGTTTCGTTCTTGTTCGAGACGTATAGTCGGTCTGCCATGATCAAAAACTAATGGGCCTCGCACTCAGATCAAGACCGCCAAATTGATTGGCTGTCGTATCGGGGACTCGTTGAGAGTCTGGCCTGTCCTTGATTCGTTCAACCCGCGAATAGAGACTGTATCGTTTGTCAAAAACGAATTGAAACAGCAAGCGGCTCCACGACGAATGATACTTTAGGTCGTCGTAAAATTCCGGCGCCATTGCGCGCAGTTTCGGCAGGTTGTTCCAGGGGATAGAAGGCAGATCGTGGTGCTCGTTGTGATAACCCATGTTTAGCGCTACGCGATTGATTGGCCCGTAATAACTGAACGTTTCCTGGTCGAAATCGTACGTGTAATGCTCCTGAATCCAGCGAGCCCCAACCGGGTGCAATCCAATCGAAAAGAAAAACGCAAATACGAGATAAAGAAATCCCGGCCAGCCGCAAAAATAAACGACCGCCACATCGTAAAGCGCGGCACACGCAAAATTGATTAAGAACCAGCGATCCCACATCGTAATCGCTTTCAATCGTGGCGGGCGCGTCACCTGGAAAAACGGAAAGAGCATTAGCCAGATCGCCTTGCGATACCATTTGTTCCCGACCAGCCGCGCCTCCCAATGGTTCGCCAGGTCTGCGTCGTACTCGTAATCGCCCTGATGCGAATGATGCTTTAAATGATAAACACGAAAGCCCATCGCACCGGGCGTGAGATTGGGAAGATCGGCGATGATGGCCACCATCTTGTTCCAGCTTTTGCTCCGGAAAATCAGATTGTGCGTTGCGTCGTGAATGATGACGTAATTTGCATGGTTCGCGAACGCACCGACACAATACGCGATGAGAAGACTGAGCCACCAATAACTGAAACCCAGCGTCCCCATTCCAAGCGCAATAGCGGTTTGCATGACCAAGATTGACGCAGCGATCAACGCAGTCCACGGATTGCGCATCATCAGTTGCCGGACCTCCGGATGCACTTTAATGATCGCCCGCGCCCGCCCCGGATGCGGTTGATCGGATTCCGATTGATAAAATGCGGCCTGCATCGGTTTGCTTAATAAGACAAACCAACTACCAGCGCTAGGCTATTTTCAAGCATTCGCTTCAGAGAAAATGACATCATCAATATCTGTTGGAATCCGGCAAGCCGGTTAGGCCGCAGTCACCGCGCGGTGTATCCGCCGTCGACCACGAAAACCTGACCGGTGGCAAACGACGCAGAATCCGAGCATAGAAAAAGAACCATCCCGGCAATCTCCTTAGGCTGGGCCGCCCGACCCATCGGGGAATTCGCCATCAGCGTCCCGCGGATAGCTGGATCGTCGAACCAGTGTTTGGTCATCCCCGTCTCAACTAATCCCGGAGCGAGCGCGTTGATCCGGATTCGTTGACTTGCGTATTCCAGGGCCGCCGCTTTGGATAATCCGATTACGGCGTGTTTTGCCGCCACGTAAGGGCTTATGCCTGGATCCGCAATCATTCCGGCTATCGACGCATTGTTCACGATCACACCACTACCGCATTTCAGCATGTGTAAAATCTCGTATTTCATGCAAAGGAACACCCCTTTCAGATCGATGGCAATGACTTCATCGAAGCTAGCCTCTTCAAACTCAGCCAAGGGCGCTGCCGCAGGGAGAATTCCGGCATTGTTGAATGCATAGTGTAAGGCGCCATACGTTTTCACCGTAGTCGCAACGAGGTTCTTCACCTGTTCGGCTTCGCGGACGTCCGTTTTAACGAAGAGGGCATCGGCCCCATCGCTTTTGATCAATTCCACGATTTCAGCCCCTTCGGGATTTAGATCGCCAATTACCACTCTGGCGCCATGGCGTGCAAAAAGAAGCGATGTTGCGCGTCCGATTCCAGTAGCGCCACCCGTAACAATCGCGACTTTATCAGTGAAGTTGAATTGAGTAGAGTTGAAGGCCATCGGAGGCGGACGAGCTGTTTGCTAATGCGTTTCGATCACCTTGGCAGCTCTATCATAAACGCAAAGTCGATTCTTAAATCAATCACCGCCTGGTAAGCGAGCCGTGTGGTTTCCGCCGGCGTCAGTTCACCCATGACAACGCAGGCGCGACCCTAACGGGATTCGAACCCGTGTTACGACCGCAAGCCTTTTAACTAACGAGTTTCCCTCGTAAATGGACATGAGAAAACTTCTTTGAACATTGCCGGATGTTATGCAGTCTAATTATGCACTATGCCAAGCATTTACAAGCGAACGGCAATAAGAGGACGACCCTAACGGGTACGGAACCCGATATGCCAAGCATTCATCGTCAACCAGGCAGACCATTTTGGTTCTGCGCGTTCTCAATCTTCGATCCGCAAACGAATCGCAGCAGGCGCGTTTTTCGCTCAACGAAAACGAGCGACAGGAAGCAGGCACTCGAAATCTGCCGCACGTGGCACAAGGCCGCACTCAAAGCACGCAACGGCAAGCTAAGCGTGGACGCCGCGCGTGAAGTGATCGCGCAAGGCGTCAGCGACGTTTTCACTGCGGCCAACGTCGAATCGTTGCCAAGTGCCTCCATTAAATCCTGGTGTGAAACGTGGCTGGAAGCAAAGTCCATCGAATCTGAGGAATCCACGCACGCCCGTTACGGTCGCATCGTTGAGCGGTTCCTTGAATTTCTCGGCGCGAAAGGCAAGCGCGACCTTTCCACGTTGCAAGCGAGTGACATCACGCGCTTTCGTGACCGTGAAGCAAAAGAACTCTCGCGTGCGACCGCCAATCTGAGTTTGAAAGTCTTGCGTGTCTGTTTTGCCGAGGCAGTCAAGCAAGGACTGCTTGCCGTGAATCCGGCTGTGCGCGTGTCGGTGCTCAAATTACGCGACAAATCCGCAAGGCGTGCTTTCACGTTTTCGGAAATTAAGCGCATCCTGAAAGCGTGCGGGGACGATGCCGAATGGCGCGGCCTCGTGCTTTTCGGTTTGTATCTCGGTCAACGGCTCGGCGACTTGGCGCGCCTTACGTGGCGAGCAGTGAATCTCGACACCGGCGAGATTGCGTTCACCACTCGCAAGACCGGACGGCGAATCGTGCTGCCGCTCGTGCAACCGCTCGCTGATTACCTGGCATCGCTGCCAGCGAGTGACAATCCGAATGCCTTCATCTTCCCGCGCTCGGCAAGCGCGAAGCGCACAGGCACGCTTTCCAATCAGTTTCGTGAGATTCTCGTTGCCGCTGGTCTTGTCGAACCGCGTGGACACGAGA
>DASZGW010000097.1:0-11168 GCA_035938475.1 Candidatus Udaeobacter sp. | reverse complement strand
GCGACGCAATGCGCGCTGTGGAAAAATGAATTGCTACCCGAGCTGGCGCAGAACGGGATTTACGTGCGCGAAATGGCGGAGCTGTCAGCAAAACGCGCCGCATGGGCGCATCGTTATTTTCAGCAGGAAGTTCTTCCCATGTTGACTCCGCTGGCCGTGGATGCCAGCCATCCATTTCCACACCTTTTGAACCGAAGCCACAACCTCCTGATTCGCGCAAAATTGCAGCGAGGTGGCGAACCGCTCCACGCCATCGTGCAGGTGCCGAGGGCGGTCTCACGTCTGATTGCCCTGCCGCGGGGCAAGAGCGCAGACGAGCCATGGGAGTACATTTACCTCGCCTCTCTTATTAAACAGCACATCGGAGAACTGTTTCCTGGCTTGATCCTGGATGAGGTTCACGCGTTTCGAGTCACGCGCAACAGCGATCTGTATATCGACGAGGAAGAAGCGGAAAACCTGTTGCGCACCATCGAGCAGGAGCTGCGTCGTTCAAGTCGAGGCAATGCTGTTCGGCTCGAAGTGGAAGCGGATTGTCCCAAAGATATTTTGGAATTGCTGCTGCGGTTCTTCGACTTGACGGAGGCCGACGTTTACAAACTCGACGGCCCGCTTTCGATGACGCATCTCATGCCCCTGGTGACTAATGATGCGTTTGCCAGGCTAAAGGACCGACCCTTTCAGCCGGCGCGCGATCCGGCGCTACCGCCGCACGTTGATTTTTTTGAGGTCCTGCGACGCCAGGATGTGCTGCTTCATCATCCTTACGACAGCTTCAATCAAATTGTCGAATGGATCGAGGCCGCAGCACGTGATCCGCAGGTGCTGGCGATCAAAATCACGCTGTACCGGACCAGCGGTGATTCGCCCATTGTCGAAGCGCTCATTGACGCAGCCAATGCCGGAAAACAAGTCACAGCTATTGTTGAGCTGCGCGCGCGCTTTGATGAGGCAAGCAATATTCAGTGGGCCCGGCGTCTGGAGGAAGCCGGCGCGCACGTCATCTATGGCGTGGTCGGCCTGAAAACGCATTGCAAAGCGCTGCTCATCGTTCGCCGCGACGCAGACCAACTCCGGCGTTACGTTCACCTGGGCACTGGGAACTATCACTCGCGCACCGCGCGCATTTACACCGACTTTAGTTTGCTCACCAGCGAACCGAAATTGACGGAGGAAGTAGCGACCGTTTTCAACACCCTTACTGGTCTGGCCGGTTATCCAGGACTCAAAAAAATAATGGTCGCGCCATTTGATATGCACAGCCGTCTTATCCAATTGATTGAGCGCGAGCGCGATCATGCCCGAGCAGGCAAACCAGCTCGCATTGTCGCGAAACTGAACGCGCTGGTCGATCACGAGATCATCGAGAAACTGTACGAAGCTTCGTGCTCAGATGTGACCATCGACCTAATCGTCCGAGGTATCTGTTGCTTGCGGCCCAAAATGTCCGGCTTGAGCGACAATATCCGCGTAATCAGCATTGTTGGCCGGTTTCTTGAACACAGCCGAATTTTTTATTTTGAAAATGCCGGTCAGCCCAAGGTTTTCCTCTCAAGTGCGGATTGGATGCCGCGTAATTTTTATCGCCGCATCGAACTGGCGTTCCCTGTCGAGAATCCGGCGTTGCGCGACCAGATCATCAACGAAGTGCTTCCCAGCTTTTTGCACGATCGTGTCAAGGCCCGGGAGTTGCAGCCCGATGGAAAGTACGTCCGTTTGAAGCCCGAAGGGTCGGAGCCGCGTGCCCAGGCGCAGTGGCATTTCCGCGAGGTCTCTCGTGAGCGCACGAAAAAAATGAGCGGATCGAAGAAGAAATTGCGTGCGGCCAAACTAACTCCGATCACCGTTGCCAGCGACAACCCAGTCACAACGAACCCGGAGACTGAAACCGCTCAGAAATCGCCACGCTCGGCTATGCCGGAGTCCACTTCATCTGCCCCGGCTAACACCTCGAAGAAATCTTGAAGAATAGAATCCTCGTTATTGACGTCGGTGGCTCAAACGTGAAGCTGATGATCTCTCGCGCGCAGAGGAGAAAATTCAAGTCGGGGCGGAAGTTGACGCCGCGCGCGATGGTGGACCAAATCAAACCGCTGGTTGCCGATTGGGAATTCGACGCCATCTCACTCGGGTTTCCTTCTCCCGTGCGCAACGGCAAAATTGTAAGCGAGCCGAAGCATCTCGGCCAAGGCTGGGTGGGATTCAACTTCGAGAAAGCGCTGGGCAGACGAGTGCGCATCATCAACGACGCTGCCATGCAGGCGCTCGGCAGCTATCACGGTCGCCGCATGCTTTTTCTCGGACTCGGGACGGGACTTGGGTCAGCTCTGGTTTGGGACAGCTACGTCCTGCCTCTCGAATTAGGCGACTTGCCCTATCGCAACGGCAGCATCATCGAGGATTACATTGGCAAAGCCGGCCAGGCAAGACTCGGCGAGAAAGCGTGGCAGCGCGATGTTCAACACGCCCTGGTTCAATTAAAGAAATCACTCATCGCCGATTATGTCGTGCTCGGTGGTGGAAATGCCAAGGAGCTGAACGAGATCCCGAAGGGAATTGAACTTGGACATAACAGGAATGCGTTCCTGGGTGGAGTTCGACTCTGGCAAACTAACTCACGCACACGTCGACCGAAGTGGCAGATTCTTTAGAGAGGCATCCCAATGAAACTTTATTTTCTCAGACACGGCGAGGCCGATTGGCCGAACTGGAAAAAACCCGATGACGAGCGCCCGTTGACGAAGCGCGGAAAAAGAGAAATGCGCGACGTGGCGAAATTTCTAGACCGCCTGAAAGTGCGGCCCGACTTAATCGTGACCAGCCCATTGCCCCGGGCCGCGCAGACCGCCGAAATCGCCGCCGACTATCTCAAAGCGAAGGTACGCAAGGATGAATCGCTCGCACCGGGATTTGGGAGAAGCAAATTGCGAACAGTGGTGAAGCGGCATCGAGCAAACGCTCTGATGCTTGTCGGCCACGAACCGGACTTCACCAATGTCATTTCAGGATTAACCGGGGCAGCGCTCAAACTTTCCAAGGCTGGCGTCGCGCTGGTCGATGTGGATCCTGAATCCGAGGAAGGAAAACTTCTTTGGCTTTTGCCCCCAAAGATCGGCAAGAAATAAGCCCGAACTCGGTAATGTGTCACTGTGCGAGCAGATAAATTGTGACCAGCGTCAGCAAGAAGTACGGAACAAGTACGGCTGCTCCAGCGTAATCCTTCGCCATGCGTTGTCCGAAGAACAGCGCAATGAGGGCAACTGCTGAACTGACGGCGCCGTAGAAGGCGATCGTCGTTTCTCGCGAAACGATTAGCATCAGGCATCCAATCGCGCTTAGTGCTCCGGCTGCAACTTCGAGAAGCGTGATCGCCGCCAATAGAACGGACACAACTCTGGCCAGCGGGCTTTTGGCAAAATGTCCCTTCAGCCATTCAAGGTTACCGCGGTGATCGATGACTTTATCAATCCCTGATTGAAGGAAGAGAATCGCGAGAAAAGCGGAGCCGAAAATCTGCGTCAGATAAATTGCGCCCGTGAGTGTGTGCAGAGATGACATGGCTTACGAATCTTACCTGGATGGAGCTAGCTTTGTCGATCCGGCTATTATTTTAATCGCCTTGGGCAACTGCGTCGGCGAACGCGACGTCGCCCGATTTCAAATCCAACTCCGCTTCCGCCGCTGTTCCAAAAACCCGGGCCCGGCTTTCATCGAATTCTTTTTCCCAACGCGCGACGACCACCGTTGCCAGGCAATTGCCGATCACATTCACGCAGGTGCGCCCCATATCCATCAATTCATCCACGCCGAAAATAATCGCCACCCCAATGGGTCCCAGTCCTGACGGCACAAACGAATTCAATGCAGCCAGCAAAATAACGAGGGATGACCGAGGCACGCCGGCTACACCCTTCGAAGTCAACATCAATGTTAACATCATCGTGATCTGTTGGCCTAACGACATGTGCCAACCCATTGTTGTCTCGGCTGCTTGTGCCACAAACACCGAGGCCATTGCCAGATATAATGTCGATCCTGTCAGGTTGAACGAATAACCAGTGGGCATGACGAACCCGACGATGTGCGGCGGCACGCCGAAACGCTCCATCGATTCCATCGCTTTCGGCAAAGCCGATTCGCTGCTCGTGGTCGCGAATGCGAGCGCCGCAGGCTCGCGTACCGCTCTGATGAATTGCCGTACCGGAACTCGAGCGATCCAAATTACCAGTCCGAAGATCGACACGATGAAAATCACGAGTGCGAGGTAAAGCGAGCCGATCAGTTTGCCGAGGTTCACCAGGACTCCCGGACCCTGGGTCCCAATAGTGTGTGCCATTGCTGCGCCGACCCCGACCGGCGCAAACATCATTACGTAGTTTGTAAACTTGAACATGATCTGGGCGAGGCTCTCCATCGCCCGGACGATTGGTTTCCCCTTCTCGCCAACTGCCGATACAGCGAGGGCGAAGAGCACGCTGAATGCGACGATCTGCAAAACGTCACCGCGTACCATTGCTTCGATCACGCTTGAGGGGAACGCATGGACGATCGTTTCGACCAGAGTCTTGGGATGACTTTGCTCGATGGCCTTAATGACTTCTGTATTGGTGGCGGCCAGAGTCACGCCTGCGCCAGGCTTTGTGAAATTGACTACAGCCAGGCCAATGAATAACGCTGCTGTAGTGACCACCTCGAAATAGACGAGCGCTTTCACGCCCATTCGTCCCACTTTTCGCAATGCACCTGCACCTGCGATTCCAACCACGATGGTCGAGAACACCAGGGGCGCGATGATGGATTTGATCAGGTTAATGAAGATGTCGCGCAAAAAATAAACCGCATTCCCCCAATCGGGCCGCAGCCACCCGATCACACCGCCGATAATCAACCCAATCATGATCTGCACCGTCAACGAGGGTCGATACCATGGACTGCGCAGCTGTTGCGAGCTCTTGGCGGTCATGGGCCTCGTACTAACACAAATCGCAAATCAAAACAGCGCGTTTCAGTTTCTGGGTGAGCTCCCCAGAAAACACTCCCTGCTATGGGTCTCGGATGTTAGCTACATCCAGCGGTCGGCCGGGATTAATCTATCATCCGCTGGTCAAGCCCGCCGTAAGCGTCGACGCGGCGATCCCGTAAAAATGGCCAGTGCGTGCGCTGTTCGTTCACCCGGCCCCATTCCACATCAGCCATCACGATCTCTTCTTGATCGATGGAACCTTTTGCAATGACTTCGCCGTCCGGTCCGCAAACAAAACTTTGTCCCCAAAATTCAATACCATCGCCACCCGCAGGCGCTTCATGACCCACGCGGTTTGGCACCGCGACATAACAGCCATTCGCGATTGCGTGACTGCGTTGGATCGTTTCCCACGCGGCATGTTGCGCAGCACCGAACTCCGTCTTTTCCGAAGGGTGCCAGCCGATCGCTGTGGGGTAAAAAATGATCTCTGCGCCGTGCAACGCCGTCAGGCGCGCCGCCTCCGGATACCATTGGTCCCAGCAAATGCATACACCGATCTTGCCCTGCGTTGTGGGCCACGCCTGAAATCCGAGATCGCCTGGCGCGAAATAAAATTTTTCGTGATACAACGGGTCGTCCGGGATATGCATCTTGCGGTACTTGCCGAGCAATTTTCCATTCGCGTCAATGATTGCTGCGGTATTGTGGTAGAGGCCGGCGCTGCGTTTCTCGAAAAGTGAGGCAATGATCACCGCGCCGGTTTCACGCGCTACTTCGCCCAGTGCCGATGTTGATTTGCCCGGAATTTCCTCAGCCAGATCGAAATTCCTGTGATCCTCCGTCTGACAAAAGTATTGCGACCGAAAAAGCTCCGGTAAACAAACGATTTGCGCACCTTTGCCTGTTGCCTCGCCGATGAATTCAATTGCACGCGAGAAATTCTTAACCGGCTCTGGGCCGGATCGCATCTGGATGAGAGCAATTTTTGTTTTCGAACCGTTTGGCATTGCTGAAAAATTGGATTCCTGGCGTTGTAGCCGCCAACCTCTGGGTGGCGCGGCGCGCGCCTGTTTCGTAAATCAGCGCCGCGCTTCGCCGAGCGAAGCGACTACAAGAATTGCTTACTTCACCGAATTCGCCGGCACGATTTTCACGCTTTCGATCACGATCCGTTTCGTCGGCCTGCTCATTTCGCCCTGTGCATTTCGCTCGACCGGTGCGTCGCCGATTTTCTCGAGTACATCGACGCCTTTAATCAATTTCCCGAACGTGGTGTATTGCCCATCAAGCCGCCGAACGGGCGCGAGGCAAATGAAGAATTGCGATCCGGCCGAGTCCGGATCGGGCCCGCGCGCCATCGAGATGACGCCGCGATCGTGAGAATGATTGTTAAACTCGGCTTTGATCGTGTAACCAGGGTCGCCTGCTCCGTAAGTGCTCTCTTTCGCCGGGTCTTTCGAGTTTGGGTCGCCGCCCTGAATCATGAACCCCTTGACGATCCGGTGGAAGATCGTCCCGTCGTAGAACCCTCGACGAGCCAGCTTCTTAAAATTCTCGACCGTGTTTGGCGCGGCATCGGTCCAAAACTGGACCACCATTTCACCTTCGCTGGTTTTGATCACAGCGACTTCGTTTGAGGTACTCATTGCAGTTTTTTCCTCCTTCTTCTCCTCGGCAGCAAACGCGGTCGCAAGCGCCGTAGTTAGTAATCCTATTAAGATCGGCAATCTCATCCTGATTGGTGGCACGAATGCGCGGCCCTGTCACGCAGGATCATTGAAAATGACGAAGCTCGAAACCCGAATGACGAAACAACAATGACGAAGTCCCACAACGTGGGCGCATTCAAGTTTGGAGTTTCGCCATTAGGCTTTATTTCGTCATTCGTCATTCGGATTTCGTCATTTAAGATGATATTCTTGTAGACTGCGCACCTGAACTTTGCGTTTTTGCAGTGATCGTATTCCATTCGCGCTCGCCAGCGCCGCGCGCACCGTCGTCATGATCGGAATTTTCGCTGCTAGCGCCGCATTGCGAATGACCACTTCGTGTTCGCGCGGAATTTTCCCGCTCGGCGTGTTGATGATGAAGTTGATGTCGCCATTCTTGATGCGATCGAGGACATTTGGACGGCCTGCGTGAATTTTGAAGACCTTGGTCACTTTGATTTTCGCTTTCGTCAAGGCGTCTGCAGTCCCGCTCGTGGAAATGATTTCAAAGCCGAGCTTTACAAACTCGCGCGCCACCGGAACCACCGCTTCCTTATCCGTGTCTTTGACGCTGATGAACACTTTTCCTTTTTTTGGCAGTGGCGGCGGTGCGGCCATCTGCGATTTTGCATAGGCGAGGCCGAGATCGACATCAATGCCCATCACTTCGCCGGTCGATTTCATCTCCGGACCAAGCGAGATATCCAGGCCTTCGTAGCGCAAAAACGGGAACACCGCTTCTTTCACTGAGAAGTGTTTCGGCACGATTTCCTTTGTGAAACCGAGCTCGCGCAATGATTTTCCGGTCATCACTTTGGCAGCGAGTTTTGCAAGCTGGATTCCAATGGCCTTGCTGACGAAGGGAACCGTGCGCGACGCCCGCGGATTCACTTCGAGCACGTAAACGTTGTCGCCCTTCACGGCGAATTGCACATTCATCAGCCCTCGCACGTTCAACGCGCGCGCCATCGCCTTTGTGGCAGCGGAAATCTCATCCAGGACTTCTTGCGACAATGAGAATGTCGGAATGACGCATGCGCTGTCACCGCTGTGAATGCCTGCCTCCTCGATATGCTCCATGATTGCACCGATTGCAGTCGTTTCGCCATCCGAAATGCAATCGACGTCGACCTCAATCGCATCTTCCAAAAAACGATCGATCAGCACCGGACGATGAGGTGTTACCTCAATGGCGCTCGCCATATAGCGCCGAAGGTCCTCCTCATTATAGACAAGCTCCATGGCGCGCCCGCCGAGAACGAAGCTCGGCCTAACAAGTGCTGGATAGCCGATTTTTCTGGCTATCGCGACGGCGTCTTCGGTGCTCGTCGCCGATCCGTTCGGAGTTTGGCGCAGACCGAGTTTGTCGAGCATCGCCGCGAACAAGCCTCGATCTTCTGCGGTCTCGATGCTTTCAGGCTGCGTGCCAAGAATGGGCACGCCTGCAGCCTTCAATCCGCCCGCCAGATTCAGCGGTGTTTGACCCCCAAACTGGACGAACACGCCCTCGGGTTTCTCCTGATCATAGATGTTCAGCACGTCTTCGAGCGTAAGCGGCTCAAAGTAAAGTTTGTCGCTCGTGTCGTAATCCGTGGAGACTGTCTCCGGATTCGAGTTGACCATGATTGTTTCGAATCCGAGTTCGCGTAGGGCGAAGGCCGCGTGCACGCAGCAATAGTCGAATTCGATTCCCTGGCCGATCCGGTTCGGCCCACCGCCGAGGATCATAACCTTGCGTTTGCCGCTCTCGCGCCGCTCGTTCTCGTCGCCATACGTAGAGTAGTAATACGGCGTGTACGCTTCAAACTCGGCCGCGCATGTGTCGACGAGGCGATAGGTCGGCAGGACGCCCAGCGACTTCCGCTTCGCGCGAATCTCGTTCCCGGTCACACCGTTTGCGACTGCGAGTTGTCGATCCGAAAACCCGAGTTTCTTGGCGCGGTGTATTGTTGACCGGAAAACAGCCGGCTCGGCTGTTATGGCAGACAGGCTTCTGGCCTGCCGGTTGGCTGCTCCTTCGTGAGCAGCCGGGACGGCCGCTTGCGGTGGCAGTCGGAGACGGCTGTTTTCCTCTACAATCTGCGCCACATTCCGCAAAAACCACCTGTCGATCTTCGTTAATTCGAAAACTTCGTCGATTGGCATTCCGTTTTGAAACGCCTGGGCTAGATAAAAAATCCGCTCCGCATTCGGGATCGCCAGCTTCAAGCGCAACGTCTCAGCATCGACATCTTTATTTGCGCCATCGCCGCATAAGCCGAAGCGCTTGATCTCCAGACTGCGAAGTGCTTTTTGCAATGCTTCCTTGAACGTCCGTCCGATAGCCATCGCTTCTCCAACGCTTTTCATTCGCGTCGTTAGCGTTGCATCCGCCTGCGGAAATTTTTCGAAAGTAAAGCGCGGTACCTTCACCACGCAGTAGTCGATGGTCGGCTCAAAGCATGCCGGCGTTTCGCGTGTGATATCATTTTTGATTTCATCAAGCGTGTAACCGATTGCGAGTTTTGCCGCGATTTTCGCAATCGGAAATCCCGTTGCCTTCGACGCCAGCGCGCTGGAACGCGAGACGCGCGGGTTCATTTCGATTACGACCATCCGGCCGTTGTCAGGATCCACCGCAAACTGAATGTTCGACCCGCCGGTCTCCACGCCGATCTCGCGAATGACGGCGAACGCGGCGTCGCGCATCGACTGATATTCTTTGTCGGTAAGCGTTTGCACGGGCGCGACAGTGATCGAGTCGCCGGTATGCACACCCATCGGATCGAAATTCTCGATGGAACAAACAACGACGCAGTTGTCCATCCGATCGCGCATTACTTCCATCTCGAATTCTTTCCATCCGACCAGCGATTCCTCGATCAGCACTTCGTGGACCGGCGAGAGATCGAGGCCGCGTGCAACGATGGCATCGAGCTCTTCGCGATTGTAAGCGATACCGCCGCCGGTCCCGCCGAGAGTGAACGCCGGCCGAATAATGAGTGGGAATGTTCCGATCTCGCCGACGATCCGATCAATGTCTCCGAGAGAACGCGCTACGCCAGAACGCGGTACGTCTAGCCCAATGCGCAACATCGCTTCCTTGAACAATTGGCGATCTTCGCCTTTTGCAATCGCCTGGGCGTTTGCGCCAATCAACTTCACCCCGTGTCGCGCCAATGCGCCGTTGCGGTTCAATTCCATCGCAGCGTTAAGCGCAGTTTGGCCGCCCAGAGTTGGTAAAATAGCATCCGGTTTTTCGCGTTCCATGATCGCCTCGATCACTTCCGGGGTGATCGGCTCGATATAGGTGCGATCCGCGAATTCTGGATCGGTCATGATGGTAGCCGGATTGGAATTCACCAGCACAACCACGTAGCCTTCCTCGCGCAACGCCTTGCACGCTTGCACGCCCGAATAATCAAATTCGCAACCCTGTCCGATTATGATTGGACCGGAGCCGATCAGTAGGATTTTGTTGAGCTCGTTATTTCGCGGCATCTGCGCGCTGGACTTTAGATGAAATTATCCAGACTTCACGCGCGAAAGGAAGATCGCCGTCCGCGGCCGTCGTGGCAGACTGCCGTCTTCGGCTGTTGAATCGGAACACCGACAGGCCGGAGGCCCGTCTGCCACGAGAGGCGAAGACGCCCGTCTTCCTACGCCACCTGTGCCATGCGTTGTCGGTCGAGCCAGACTTTGCAGATGCTTTTAATGCGCGTGAGCACGTAATAGACGGTCTGGCTGCGGATGCGCACTAGTTCCGTACCGACGATCCGCCTGACGAAATCACTCGGAAGATCGAGAATTTCCTGCGGTGTCGAGGCGTCCAGTCCCTTGCAAAGAATCGCCGTCATCGAGCGGGTAAGTGTTTGGACTTCCGGACCTAGCGTCATCCGAATCTGCGCCCTGCCGTCTTCATCTACGTGCAGATAAACGCCGACCGTGTCCGTGCATTCCTCGTCTTTTCGCACATCGACAAGATCGAAGTTCTCGCCGTCGCGCGGCTCCTGCTTCTTCGCGTTGTCCGCATACGAAACAAGTGTCTCACGCCGCTCATCCTCGGGGAGCGACTCGAAGAGGTTGATGATCTTGTTTAGATTGGTCGGATACATGGACCGTCGTTAATCTATCACGCCTTTGGCTTTGCTCACCAGAGCGTTTATGGCTAATTGCGCTATGAAAACTCCAATTAAGGTCGCTGTGACAGGCGCCGCTGGGCAAATTGGTTACGCGCTTCTGTTCCGCATAGCCTCTGGACAGATGTTCGGTCCGAACCAGCCGCTCATTCTGCATTTGATCGAAATTCCAGATGCGCTCAGCGCGCTGGACGGCGTCGTAATGGAATTGCATGATTGCGCCTTTCCGCTGCTCGAGTCGGTTGTGCCGACTGCGGATCTCAATGAAGGCTTTCGCGACATCAATTGGGCGTTACTGGTCGGAAGTGTTCCGCGCAAGGCCGGCATGGAGCGGAAAGATTTGCTTGGGATCAACGGCAAGATTTTCATCGGACA
>DASZGW010000096.1:0-11653 GCA_035938475.1 Candidatus Udaeobacter sp. | reverse complement strand
GCGTGTGGTCGAAGAAGGCCAGGAGGGTAATTCGATGTTTATTCTTTTGCGCGGTGCGGCCCAGGTTTCGGTAGCAAAGAATGGATCGACAATCCCGGTAGCGACGTTGCGTTCGGGCGATTGTTTCGGTGAGATGTCGCTGCTCACCGGCGAAAAACGAAGCGCGACAGTGCGAGCCGAAGGCGATTGCTACGTGATGGAGATTGGCAAGGACGTGATGGGCGAAGTGATTCGCGAATCGCCCGATTGTTTGAAACAACTGAGCGAACTTTTGGCCAGACGCAAAATGGAAACCGAAGGGATTGTCAAAGACGCGACATCCAGCGCCGATCAGGCCGCGAAGCAACGCGAATACACCGCGAACTTTCTCGAGCGTCTGAAGACTTTCTTTGCTCTTTGATCTGTGGCGGCAGGCGTCTCGCCTGCAAAGAATCGCGAACTTCGTTCATTAGATTCCGGAGAACCTAACGAATGAAACATCTGTCAGATCACATACGCCAGCTTTCGCGACGGTATTTTCCTTTACAGTTGTCGCTAGGCTCTGCTAAAGCCTCATACGGGCGGGGCCTCGCGAACACCGGATGGGAATCGCGAAAACCAATTCAAGAGGTCCTTATGAAAAAACCGTTCCCCGCTAATTCTCTGTTTGCAACGCAGTTACTTGCAGCGACCAACCGACGAAAAGTGTGTCGCTGGATCGCTGTCCTCTTGTTGGCCGGATGCACGAACACTCAGGTACGCTGGGACGCAACTAGGATGCGAAAAGACGTGATGGTTTATTACAACGACCAAATCATGGACAACCTAATCAAGGCAAAAAACAAGTTGCCCTTTGTCCACGTCGATATTCAGACGCTGACTTCGACCGGAGGATCGCAAATAAGTGGCACAGTCGGCTACGGCGAAACGACTTCCAACAGTAGTACGCGAGCCGGGGCAACTCGAACTACAACTGATACGACGAGTGCCACACCAAGCCATGTAGTATCTACAGCCGTTGCCGTTGCAGGTACTCTTGCCCATGTAGCCTTGCGCCCTTTTGCCTATTCAGTGACCCCGCAGCAGACCGAGTCACTATCAATTATAGCAGCGCCGGCGCTCGGAGCTCAGGCACTAGCGTCGCCAAGCCCGGCAGCATCGCCCGCACCGAAACCAACGTGGCAAGAAACTAAGAAAACGACGACTGCAGACCTAGAGGAACCGGAAAAGCCAACTTTGATCGTGACAGAGGAAGTGAAGTCGGCGCCAACCCCGTCCCCGATTACTCTCTACAAGCTTTATGACGATTTCGCTCGAGATCCGCCCCGCGGCCACCTTTCCCATTCTCCAGTAGAACCGAAGAAAGGCACTTATGTACCCGGAACGCTGAAGAAAGGGCCCACACCGGAAGGCGGCCCAGAATACTACTTCATCGCCAGCAACAAGGAGGACCAAGAGAAGTATTACGAGTTTTGCAAAGCGTTGTTCACCAAAGGCCAGGCCGGCTCATTGGAAAAGAAGCTCGATGTGATTCAAGCGGCCTCACTGGGATTGCGATGACTGCATCGTTTTTCATCTCCACTTCGCATCTCGAGCATCAGACGCGACAAATTTTTCGAGGCGTGGGCGGCCGCGCAATCCGAGTTTTGCTAATCTTGCAAGGCCTCGTCGTTTTTGCGCGCGCCGACCTTTCTACGCAGGAGCTTCAGCAGTTGGTAAACGGATCAACCTTCACCTTCATTGGCACCATCAAGGAAGTGGGCAACTCAAACGTCTCCGGCTTCGACTCCAAGGATTTTCCCATGATCGTTCAAGTCGACAGCGTCGAGCCAAGTGACCAGCAAGCGCTAAAGAAATTGGGTGATTTAAGGGGCAGCAGATTAACTGTGGCGGTCAATCCCATTTCGAGAATCGGGCTGCAAAACAACGTTTCCGCGGTCTTCTTTGCTGATCCGCTGGTGTACGAGAAACATATCGGCGTCATTGCAACTGCTGTGCCGATCCCTGATAGCAAAGAAGATTTTATTAGACGACTTCAGGCTGCAGCAGTTCGAAAATCTGAGGTACCGCTTCGCACGGAAATAGGCAACGCCGAGTTAATCGTAACCGGTGAGGTCGTTGCAGTCAAAGCATTGGCGAGCAACAAAGCGGTTGATTTAGGGTCGATACACAACGGTTGGGAGCTGTTTTCCGAACACCGTCCGCGATGGAAGGAAGCTATCATCAAAGTGGCACAGCGGATCGACAAACCGGAACCGAGGCCGGATTTTGTATCCGTTGTCTTTCCCACCACGCACGACTGCTTTTTCGGACCGTCGCCAAAGTTTCAAGTCAAAGATTCAGGCATCTGGCTGCTTCACCGGAATCAGCTCGATAAGCAAGAGACCGACGTTCTCATCCTCAAATCTGACGAGTACAAGGGCAACAACGTTCAAAGCTACACCGCGTTAGCCGCGGCTGATTTTCAAGACATATCAATGCTAATCAAAATTCAACAAATAATTGGGAGAACGAGATGAGATCGTCGGCATTCAATTTGAGCGGCGGAGGTCTTCTGATAAGCCGGGATCTTTTCGTCAGCACGTTTCTGTTGCTGGCGGTAACCGCTCCCCCTTTTTACGCACAAACGGCCACGCCCACTTCGCCGGGTGTCGCCGCAAAAACACCTCAGGTCACTGTGGTCGACATAATGCCGGAATCTCTAAGCGGCGAGACTGACAACGACAGTGAGCCAAACATTGCGGTTAACCCGGCTAAGCCAAAGGAAATTGCCGTGTCAGCTTTTACCCGGGAACCAATGCTTCGGGCAGACAGAGCACCGATCTTTGTTTCAACCGACGGCGGAAACAGCTGGAGTTTGCGTTCGATTGTCCCGAGTCCTCAGATAACCTGCGACGTTACCCTACGATTCGGCACTTCCTCCGACGTGCTTTACGTCAGCGCGTTAAAAAATGAAAAGGATGACTACGTCAACCAAGAGCTGATAATCTGTCAAAGCGCAGAGTACGCCAGAACCCGCCTGATGGGCGAAGTGTTCAAAGACCGAAAATTTATCGACCAACCGTACATCGCGGCGACGACCGTTGCTTCTAAAGATCATGTCTTCGTCGGCAACGCTGACTTTAACTATTCAAATAACCCAAAGAATCCAAACGCGCAGGCTGTGATTGAAGAGTCTCTAGACGCCGCTCACACCGGCTTCACGCCATTGCCAATCGACTATCGACCCATGACGAAACCGGGAGATTGGTCTGAGGTCCGGCCAGCCATTGCCGCGGATGGTAAAGTCGTTTACGCGGCGTTCAATCGCATAACTAATGTATCCTACCAACAGTGCGGTGAGTCCAAGGAGCTCGCCACCCTGACGTCGGATGTCGTCGTTGTTCGAGATGATAACGGCGGCGCCTCGACAAAACCGTTCAGTTCTTTGGTCGATCCCAAAGGTACGCCCGGCGTCGTGGTAGTGGGAAGAAAGCTGGCTGGCAACAACTGCCTTGGAGGAGATCGTCTCGCCGATGACTTAGCCTTGGCGGTGCATCCTCAAAAGCCGAACATGGTCTACTTGGTTTGGAGCGACTTGGTAAACGATGGCGTCGGTCTACATGTGAAATATTCGACCGATAGCGGGAAGACTTGGTTGGATGGCAAGAGGGACATACCTAACGCCAAAAATCCCGGGCTAGCGGTCAACGATCAAGGGACAGTGGGCTTTCTCTACCAGCAGGTTATGAACACGCCTGAAGGATATATGTGGAAGACACAATTTGAACAAACGAGTGACGATTTTAAGACCAGGTCGCAGCCTTTAACCCTGGCACAATTTCCAATCGAGCCGCCACTCTACCAATCTTGTTGCGACAACATATTTCTCGGTGATTACCTTCATCTCATGGCTGTGGATAAGGACTTTTACGGCATCTTTTCTTCCGATAACACCCCTGACCTGTCCCATTTCCCGCACAAGGTTAAGTTTCAGCGACGCAAAAACTTCGATACCAAGAAACTGCTCGATTTGCAGAATCACGAAGGGGTGAAGACCTCCATCGACCCATTTTTCTTTAAAGTCACGGAATAACTAACGACGGCCCCCATCCTATAACCCCGAAATTTATGCTTGCATTTTAGTTGAAAAACCCTCAAACCGCCTAACTATGAAAACCCCTCTGTTAGTTTTAGCTGCAGCAGTCCTAGGCTTGAGTGCCTGCATGATGGTCGGGAACCGCGGCGGCGTAAACCTGGCCGACACCTATGTCGAGATTCATCCTGGAACTGACATCTCATCCGCCGATCAGACAGCGCTCCTGACAATACTGACCAAATACAACAACAAACTTTACTGGGTCGACAAGATCAAGGACAGGCCCGAGGTAGGAAAATTGACCTGTCTTTATGTCCACGAGACATTGTTGGACGAAGTAATAAAGGGTTGGAGCGCCGGAACGTCCTATTCTTCTATTCAGATCGGAATCCGTCCTACCAAGAGTAATTGCGATCAAACTCATCACACGCCGTTTACGCATCAGACGCCGGTTACGCATCAGACGCCGTTTGCGCATCACACGCCTTTTGAACATCACACGCCCAACCCTCATCTTACTAGCCGGAAAGACTATAGTGACTCCAGGGCGTTGGTGAAAGAAGTCACACCCATCTTGGAAAAGTATACTCGCAAGTGATCCCTTGCTGAAAAGCGGCACGCTGCCAGCGTTTAGACTGGCGTTCTTTACAATTCAGTTTCTTTGTATCGTATTGGTCTGTCTCAACGACCTTTGCACGATTTTTTCTACAAGTGCGACCTTTTTCCCAGCTAGTGTTGACCCGTTTTGGGACCGCGCCGCGGAACTTACTCTGGCGCCTTTAGGACAGAATCTGCCGGCGACGAGTCCCATTCGCCAGACCGTCTCTGCTTACTTGAACCTGACAGGGATTGAATCGGGCTACAGTTATTTTGCGCCAAACATTCCGGATAACTACAAGATCGTCTTCGAACTGCATTATCCGGACGGCCGAACCGAAATCGAGCTTCCCAAAGTAAACAGCCGGTCGGCCGGATTGCGTTTCTCAACCCTGCTGGATAAAATGACCGAAACAGAATACGCCCCCCTCCGGACAATGATGGTGAAAATGCTGGCATTTTCTGTCTGGCAAGGCCATCCATCCGCAACCAAGATTCGAGCGGTTCTCGGCACGGTTGATTTGCCATCGCCGGTCGAATTCCGTCTTGGGCGCAAAGAGTCCTATCGTGTTTTGTTCGCCTACGATTTTGACTTTATCACGGAGCAACCATCGCGACCCTGACTCATGGCTAGCTTGTGCAGCGCACTTCGCCGATTTCTTTTTGGACCGCAGTCCACGGTGTGGTTGAGTTTTCTCAGAATAGGCGTCGGCTTGCAGCTTTTTTGCTACGTCCTTTCGCTGCGCTCCGATTGGATCGAACTTCTGGCAGAAGGAAACCGGGGTTTGATCCGACGCGACCTCATGGAAGCGCTGCTTTCGGCGGAAAGCCCGCTCATTCCGAGAATTGGATGGATCGTCGGAGTCGGCACCTGGCTTAATTTGGGCGAAACCAATATCTTATGGTTTTTGTGGGGGGCGATGCTTCTCGCCTCGCTCTTTCTTGTTCTCGGCCTGTTCTGTCGGACTACCAGTGTTATCGCCTGGATTCTTTTTCTCTGCACGGCCAAGACCGTAGAGCCTTTCGGATATGGCGTAGATAACTTCACCGTTATTGGGCTTTTTTATCTTGTCGTCGCACCGGTTCCAGATGGGTGGTCAATCGATGCTCGGCGCCGCGGGATCGGCCTTAAGAGCACTTCACTACAAGGACTTCACCGTCGAGTGCTGCAGCTTCACATCTGCCTAATTTATTTTTTTAGCGGCAGTGCTAAGTGCGCCGGACGTGGCTGGTGGGACGGCACGAGTTTGTGGCGAGCTCTCACTCGGCCGCCTTTTGATATCATTCCGCCGGACATATTAATTCGTTTGGGATTTCTGCTGCCGGTAGCTGGAATTCTGGTGTGCGTGATGGAAGCAACCTATCCGGTATTCATTTGGCCGCGAAAAACACGACTGATTTGGTTCATCGGGGTACTTGGATTGCACGTGGGAATAGGCCTAACGATGGGAATGTATTTGTTCGCCTGGGTCATGATTGTATTGAACATGGCGGCATTCGGACCCGAGTTTGCTTTCGGGGTGCCTAAGTTTTCTTTCATTGCCTCGCTGATTGAAAGGCAGATTGAACCGTCCAGCAGTTAGCAACTGAAAACGATCTCGTTTGTTACTTTGGCGCCATCGAAGCGACGATTTGCTCGAAACGTGGGTCGCCGCGCAATTCATCCCAGAAAGGATGGAGGCGCAGGTCTCCATAATTCATTGGACTGGGTAGCGCCGCTGCGCGTTTGAGCTCGGCCAGCGCGCGATCCTTTTCCCCGGTCCAACTGTAGATGAGTGAAAGATACTGAATTAATAATGGCCCATTGACCGCATCCTTGCTTGGCGGCACTAGCTGCACAGCTCGTTCTCCATGTTCGATTGCTTTCTGCTTGTCTCCGAGGCCAGCTTCAGTCAGTCCGAGAACGCTAAGAGCTTCACCGAAATTAGGTTGTTCGCGCACAATCTTTTCCGCTTCAGCGCGCGCTTTCGAGAATGCCTTCTGCGCTGTTGCAGTGTCGCCTTGGGCCCGCGCGACAAACCCTTCACACCAGCTTGATGGAAACGCCACATTTTCTGTCCGACACACATCCCGGTTAGTAGCAGCCATCGCTCGTCGCGCCGCTGTCCAATCACGCTCACAGACTGCGACGTAAAACCATACTTCCGCGATCTCGGCCGAAACAGTCGGATCTTTCGCAAGGGCCTGCTCGACTGCCGTGTGCAAAGGTTTCGGGTCGGCGCGCCATTCCAAGTCGACGTAGGCGCGGGCTAATCGCGCGAGGAGATCGTCCGGAGCGATGGCAGTCGCTTGGTCAAGAACCTTGGCCTTTTCTGCAAAACTACGCATGTGCTCGTAGGTTTGCGAAAGAGAAATGCGCAAATGAATACTGCGGGGATCCAATTCCAATGCCTTTAAAAATGCCCCCACCGCAGCTTCCCATTTTCCCGCGCGCCGGTCCATGAAACCGGCCAGCTCAAAACATCTTGGTTCGTTGGGAAGAAGACTGGTCGCGATGGCAAGTTCTCGGTGAGCGGCTTCGTAATCGAGATGAGCGCAGTATAAGTGATCAGCCCTTGCCAGATGGACTTCGCCAGCGTCCGGGTTGATGGCTATTGCTTTCTCGATGGCCTGGTCGGCCATTGCCACGCGGCTTGGCGTATGATCGACACCGTAAATGTAGAGTATGTCGTGCGCTCGGGCCAGTTCGCAATAAGCACGGAAAAACGTGGGGTCGCGTGCCACCGCCTCTTCCAGTAGTCGCGCCGCTTCAAGCAAACCTTGATCGGGCTGGCTGCTGAAGTACGACGCATCGATCAAGTTTCTAGCCCGGATAAATGTGTCGTAGGCGATCAAGTCGTTCGTCGGTTTTGCTTTGATCGCAGCCTCTTCGGCCGGCGACAATTTTGCCTTTAGCTGCCCGACAATGTTGACGGCTACCTCGCTTTGAACAGCGAATATGTCAGCCAGCGAGCGGTCGATGGTAGTTCCCCACAGATGTGTATCGCTGCGCGCATCAATTAACTGAACGGTGATCTTCACGTGGTCTCCTGCACGCTGCACGCTTCCTTCGACTATCTTTGCGACACCTAGCGCTCTCGCGATTTCGCGCAGGTTGCGAGCCGTTCCGCTGGTGTACTGCATCACACTTGTCCGGCTAATCACCTTAAGGTCAGCGACTTTCGCCAGGTTGGTCAAAATTTCATTCTGAACGCCATCGGCAAAGAAGCTGTTCTGCGTGTCGTCGCTCAGATTCTCGAACGGGAGGACGGCAATACTCTTTTCGGAGATCGTGAGCAATGGCCGAAAAGGAGAAGTGTCTGGAAGAAATGTGAACATCACAAAAGCCAAAGCAGTAACTCCGGCTAACGCGCAGCCGGCAACGCTCGCCGCGAGTTTTGGGTTCCGTTTTGCCCAGCGCCAGATGCGAACTGGCGGAGATACCGGTCGCGCAATAACTGGTCGACCATCGACCCACCGTTCGAGATCTTCGGCCACGTCGCCAGCAGAGTGATAACGCGCGGTCGGATCTCGTTCCAAACAACGGGCGCAAACTGTTTCCAAGTCACGGTCAATCTCACGGACGATTGACCGCAATCTTGGTGCCGGCTTTTCTGCTGCCTGATGGATGACGGAGAGAGCGTGCTCGCCAAGAAACGGCGGGCGGCCAGCCAGCAGGTCGAACAAGATTGCGCCAAGACTGTAAACATCCGCAGTTGGTTTTAGATTCGCCGCCGGTCCGTGCGCTTGTTCGGGCGCAATGTAACCAGGGGTTCCGAAGATGGTCAGTGTGCGTGTTAGATCGCTCGATTCGTCGAGCCATTTCGCCAAACCAAAGTCGCATACTAGTGGCTCGCCACGACCGTCGAGCAGAATATTTCCGGGCTTGAGATCGCGATGAAGGATTCCTCGGCTGTGTGCGTATTCGACTGCGCGTGCGACTTTCGCCATGAGTGCGATTGCTCGACGTGTATCATTGCGAAGGGCGTCCTGGCTTTCTAACAAGCTACCGCCAGTAGCGAACTTCATGCTGAAAAACGGCAGTCCGTCCTCGCCTTCGCTCACTTCGTAAATCGGAAGAATGTTTGGATGATCGAGGCTTGCGGCCGCTTCAGCTTCGCGACGAAAGCGCACGAGGGTGTCGTGGGACTCAGCGTCATGCGCCAGAATTCGTTTCAGCGCGACGATGCGGCGGGAATGGCGTTGGCGCGCACGATAAATTACGCCCATTCCGCCTCGGCCAATTTCTTCCAAGATTTGATAGTTTCCTAGCCGCCAGTCGGCATCTCGGACCTCAACTTCATCGAGCGCGTTTTCCAAGCTGTCGCCGTCGCAGGTCTCGTCGCCGAAGCCGCGGTAGAGCATGCAATTTAGGCAAAGGCCGCGCCCGACGCGTGATGTCGATCCGCAATTGGGGCACGCGGCCGACTCCTCTTCCGACCCGACTAGGCTGATGACCCCCACGGACTTCATTGCTTACTGGGTAGCGGTTAACGCCGCGCAGAGGTAACGCATCTCGTCCTCCAGATCCTCGGGCCTTTCGATGGTGTCAGCGACTTCTTCACGAAGAAGCGCACGATATCGTTTTCGCAACTGGTGGATCAAACGTTTCACCGATGTCTCGGGCAGGCCGAGTGTCTTGGAAAAATTCGCATAAGAGACATCTTCGCGTTCCGCCGCCAAGCAACTGCTCAGAACGTCAAAAATGCGGCGCCGGCCACGGCGCTCACATTCTTCAGCGAGTCGGCTCAGCGCCCGCTCGACCACAGTCGCGGCCCAGCGCACATCGAAAATCCTTTCGGCCGGCCAAGTCTCCGATTCTCGCGCTGAGATCGAGAATTGTGATGGCAATTCGGACATCCATTCGTCCCAGCGGATAAATTGCACGTCGCCGCCGCGTTTGCGCGCGCGTTGCTTGTCTCTGGCATCGCTTAGAAAATTTTTCAGCGCTTTCAGCAGGAGCGACCGGAAACGGCCGCGGCTGGGGTCCGCCCGTTCCAGCAAATGGCCTTCAAGCAGTGTCACAAAAAAATCCTGGGCGAGATCTTGTGCATCCGGAACCGAGTAACCGTGCCGGCAGATGAAGGCGAAAATCGGCCGCCAGTAAATTTGACAAAGTTGGCTGAGGGCGTCGCGTGATGTTTGAGCAGTAGCGCGGCCGTCCGCGCAAGAAAGGACCACGCTCCAGCGAGTGGTGGTGAACCGCGCCGGAAAGTCTTCGGCCGTAGTGCCGACTTCCGAGGTCACGGCCGCGAATTATGGTATTTACGTGTTTGTTAGGCAAGCTTTACCTCCGGCTCATTTTTCGGAGTGAGTGAATCGAGCAGTCGCATTTTCCTACAATTTCTCCGGAAATTCGGCCCCGAAGTTCGCGCGAACTGTCGGAGCGCTGACTCTGAATTAAACGGCAAACAGGTGATGCTTGCGCTGGAATCCCTTTAGGTCGTGCTCACCGAGGGAACGGCATGAAATTGATTTACCTAGTTTAGCGTGTGCAACGTCGCTGATTGCGCAGGGCTCACCCAATGATGCCAGGAGTTTTTCCAATCGAAATACAAGATTCACCTCGCTACCCATCAACGTTTCTTCTCTCGTTGAAGGCACACCGCCAATCGCTACGGTGCCGAAGTGCACGACGAATCGGAATGGCGGTCTCTCTCTCGCTTGTTCGGCTTTTAAATCGATGATCGCCGACGCAACATCATCTGCCGCGCCTGGTTCATCCGGCCAATAGGCGAGAATGCCGTCGCCAAGATATTTGTTCACGGTGCCTTCATGCTGTTCGATGATGTTCTTGCAGGAGGCGAGCCAGGAGCTGACGAGCGAGGCGAGTTCGCCGCTAATCATTGATCGGCTCAGCGGCGTGAAATTCTTGATGTCCGCGACGAGCAACCAACAATCGATATTCTCCACTTCCTGCAAGGTTAAGAGAGCATTCGCTTTTAGTTCGGCCGATGACTTGCCGCGCGGCTGATGGAAAACAAATGCCTTGCCGCCAATATTGATCTCATCGCCATCATGCAGTCGGACTGGTTGGTGAATACGTCTCTTATTGAGAAAAGTGCCATTACTGCTGCCTAAATCGACCAGCCAGAACGCGCCATTTTCTTCCAGGTGAATAATGGAGTGGAGGCGGGAAACTTTTGGCGAATCGATTACGAGCGTGTTTAGAGCCGCGCGCCCGATTGAGCAGTTGCCCTCGAGACGATGTTGTTCGCCGCCGTGTCCCAACCAAGCCTCGTGTTCCTGGCGGCTCATGAGCCGATCCTTGTTACCAAAATCGGAGCGGATTGGCAACGCTAGCTCGGGTTCGGAAGATGGCTGGCTGGCGATAACTTGCATGGGTACCTGATTTCACAATCTTCCTCCGGTAAATGGCCTTCAAAGTTCGTATTCGCTTCGGATTTTCGAGTATAGGCAAATAGGCTTTGCCAGAGCTGGAAATCTTCATAGAGTCGTGCGCTTTACCGCGCTAAAGCCATGGCATTTCTTGCTCTAAATTTGCTCGATTCCGGGGTGCAGTTATCGATGTTGTGCGCCGTCATCGGGCTGGTCTTCGCTTTTGTCTTAATTGCGATTGTCGCCCGAGCATCGGCCGGCAATGAGCGGATGCGAGAGATTGCCGGGGCGGTGCAGGAAGGGGCAAAAGCGTACCTTAACCGTCAAGTAGTCACCATCAGCGTGATCGCGGTCATCATCTTTGTTCTGCTTTGGTTTTTTAAAGATCACCCGACCGCAATTGGCTTCGTCGTTGGCGCGTTCTGTTCGTTATCCGCCGGTTTCATCGGAATGCGGATCGCCGTTATTGCGAATGTCCGCACGACGCAGGCGGCCACGAGTTCGCTCACCCGCGCGTTGCGGATGGCCTTCAACGGTGGCGCAGTCACCGGTTTGCTGGTGGTCGGCCTCGCGCTTTTGGCGGTGTCGATCTTTTATACTGTCGCTGACAAAATGGTTAGTCACGACATGGCGATTCGCAGCCTGGTCGGTCTGGCTCTCGGCGCGAGTTTGATCAGCGTT
>DASZGW010000095.1:0-3606 GCA_035938475.1 Candidatus Udaeobacter sp. | reverse complement strand
AGTTTTCGATGGGTTGAGCGCTAGAAGGAGCTCCGCTCTTTGCCGGAGCAACTCGGCCTCCCATGACCGACCTGTGGCATCGCTCATCTCACGTAATGTTTGCTCCACAATCGAGATCGCAGTCTCATTATCACCGGATTGAGCGTGTACGTCAGCCAACCAGCAATGCATCATCGGAAGCATGAACCCGACGCCCGTACGGCGTCCCTCGGCAATTCCCATTTGTATCTGAGTCACAGCTTCTCGAAGCTGGCCAAGCTCGCCGAGTGCGCGACCTCGCGAAATAGTGGACAGCAGCACGTACAAAGAGAACCGTTGCTCGCGTGACATCTCCAGGCTTCGTTCGGCACTCTCAAGGGCGCGTGCCGGATCGCCGCGCAGAAGATGGACAACGGACGTCATGTAATGCGCAAATGCGATGCTATAGGGCTGTGCGAGATTCTGTGCGAGCGTAAGGGCTTCCGTAACGCGAGCTAGCGATTGGTCTGGATAACCAAGAAACCACAAATCCCAAGATAGAAGTAATAACGAAGCTACCTGCGGCTCCACCATGTAAAGGTGGTAGACCGGTTGTCTTCCCTCACTGTTCGAAAGCGCGATCGCCTCCTCGAAGTGCCGCCTCGACTTTTGAAACTCGCCAATAGTCAACAGCGTGCTTCCCATAACGCGATGAGCCACCATCGATAGAATGCTATCGGACGATTCTCGCGACTTTGCTTGGAACTCATTGGCCATGGCGAGCGCTTCTTCATTTTCTCCGCCCATCCACGAATGTCCCCACAGCCCGAAGAGCGCTTGAAAATACTCCGGCCGGCTGTCAAGTTCGAGGCACAAAGTGCGCGCCCGCGCAAACGCTTCGCGAGTTTCTGCAGCGGCATAGCCTTGCACGGCGATGAGGGGGATGCCCAGCGCCAACTGAATCTCGATTTCTTCTTTGTTCCGTTGGGGCGTATCAGGCAGCGCCCTCAAGACCTGTAGTGCGTTTCGAAAATGACCAATAGCTTCGACGTTGGCTGAATTTGCAAGCGCGCGCCGGCCCGATTCACGCCAGTAACGAATAGCCAATTGGTTATTTCCTGCCTGGCTATAGTGATAGGCTAAAATCTCAGGTCTATTTTCGACCACGTCACGAAAATGTTTCTCTAATACTGTGGCGATGTCGGCGTGAATCTCTTGTCGTTTTCCCCGGAGCAGAGAGTTGTAGACCGCATCGCGCAATAACACATGTTTGAAGGCAAAACGCACCGAAGGCGAAATGCCGGTCCGATAAATGACGTCGGCGTCTTCAAGTTGCGAGAGTGCTGAGTGGAGATCGATCTCGTCAGTTCGAGATGCAGCGGTCAAAAGATCGTAGGAGAACTCCCGGCCAATTACCGCGGCGATTTGCGCGAGTCTACGACCGTGCGAAACGCGATCGAGCCGCTCCATTAATGCATCGTGCAACGTCTCGGGAACTTTGGCAGTTTCAAGCGCTGTCGGCTGATCATAATCGTTCTTTTGCTGTCTATTCTGTCTCGGCGTACTGATTATGCTTGTTGTGAGTTCCTCGATGAACAGCGGGACACCGTCCGCCTTTTCAATAATTTGATCGAAAATTTGTTGGGACAGGCTGCCTTCCCGCAAAAGCTCTTTAATCATCCTCGTCACTTCGCTGCGTGATAATCGGGTAAGCGAGTGCAGGGTTACGTTAGGATGAGTCGACCAGGTGTGACGAAACTCAGGTCGGTACGAAACCACAAGCATGATACGGGCGCGATCAATCCGGCTGATCGCCAGCTCAAGCAGCTCAAGCGTAGATGGGTCTATCCAATGCACATCCTCGAAGATGCACAGCGTCGGGCGCTGGGCAGAAAAAGATAAAATCATCTCCAGAAGCTTATTTAGCGTTCTGTTCTTTATTTGCTGGGGCGTAAGCGCGGCCAGTCCGCTCCGATCTTCGATTGCAAAAGATAACAGACGGGCGATCAGAAAAGCGGATTCGACTGGATCGGCCATCAAGCCCGAAAGGTATGCCTTCAACTTGGCGAATTTGTCCGCGTCGGAGTCCCCAGCGCTTAGCTGTGCGGCCCATTCTATCTGCTCGATGACCGGGAAAAACGCGCTCTGGCTATGATATGGAGAACACTGATAGTTCAATAAAAAGTACGGTTCGTTCTGGATGTTCGACTTCAGCTCGTGGATGAGTCTCGATTTTCCAACTCCCGGTATACCCGAAAGCAGTACGATTTGTCCGTCAGCCTCTTTGATTTTTTGCCAGCGATCTAACAATAAGTTCAGTTCAGTGGAGCGACCGACAAGCGGGCTGAGGGCGCTCGCATGCGCCGCTTCGAAACGGGTCGTCCTGTGTTTCGCGGAAAGAACGCTATAGACGCGAGGCGGCTTGCTCACGCCTTTGAGGTCTCGAAAGCCGAGATCTTGAAATTCAAAGGCTGCCGATGCAAGTCGCTGCGTAGACTCCGACACAAGCAGAGTGTTGGGTGCGGCGAGCGTTTGCAGCCGCGCCGCAATGTTCGGCGTCTCGCCGACCGCCTCCATCCAGCCTCCCGGGCCGCCGCTCTGGCCGACCACGACTCGGCCGGAGCAAATGCCCACCCGCGAAGTCAGCGTAACTGCGCCAGGAATGTTGGTGACTTCAGAGAGAATTGCCAGGGCAGCATGCACTGCACGGACTGCATCGTCCTCATGCGCCCGAGGCCAACCGAAAAACGCCATTAGGCCATCACCGGCGTAGTTCGCAACTTGGCCTTCGTATCGGGTGACCGCCGCGCCGCAGACTTCTCGATACGCGTCGATAAGCGTCCGGAGATCTTCGGGATCTAATTTTTCCGAGAGCTCGGTAGACCCTACGAGATCACAGAACATGACTGTGATCTGCCGGACTTCAGGTTCGCGATTTTCTAGGGGAGCAAGTAATTCCGTGCCAGCATTTGAAGCCGCGCTTGCCGCAGCTCTGGGTCGGGCCACGCTCAAATCCTCGATGGCTTTAAGAAACTTCTTGCGATGACCTAAAGAGATTCCGAGGCTTTTGAGGTCATTTTCCGTCAAATCCGGAAGCACGGTGTATTCAATATTGTTTTCGGCAAACGTCTGGGCGTACTGACCCAGGCCGTATTTTCCTAACCACTCGGCCAACTTTGTGCTTGTTCGCGGCATTGTTGAATGCGTTGCTGGCCACAAACCGAGGAGCGGCCAAGAGTCCCCATCATCCAAGAATAGAGGGCAAACCCAGATTCGGGTTCACTTAAACGAAGAATAGCACAACAAGCGAAGCCTTTTGCGAAGCCTACTGTCGCGTCAGGAAAGGGCCCACCGTGAATGAACAACATCTAGATAATTGAAATAACTTTGAAATACGGCGTCCCAGCGAAGCCCACCGCTTGTATCGCGTCCCGCGCCGCGCAGCCGCCATGTTCTAACCGCGCGCCGAAGTCCCCATTGCCAATGGACGCAAACGAGGGCTGTACACGCTAGTTCTTCAGTCGATAGCCGGTCTTGAAGAACCACCAGACAATCGCCATGCAGACCACGAGAAAGGCGAGCGTCATCGCTACGCTGATCTGGATATGCACGTCGGCGATGTCGAAAAAGCTCCAGCGAAAGCCGCTG
>DASZGW010000094.1:0-5035 GCA_035938475.1 Candidatus Udaeobacter sp. | reverse complement strand
ACCGACATTTGCGAGGCGGTCGCAGCCGAGTACCCGCGTTGCGAATGCATCGTGGGAGCGGTTAACGATCGCCCCGAAGGCTACGACTATTCGGCACGTATCCGTTTTGAGATCGATGAAAAGGAGATCGACTCATACAGGCGGGCAGCGGATTTCTTAAACATTAACAACGTCGAGGTCGTCTCGGTCCAACATGAGTTTGGCATCTACGGCGGGCCGGCCGGAAGTCACTTGCTGGCTTTGCTGCGGGACGTGCACATGCCGGTAGTGACAACGCTACATACCGTGCTGCGCGAACCTAACGAGTCGCAAAGGTACGTCATGGAGCAGCTCAATGCGCTTTCGAATCGCTTCATCGTGATGGCTGAACGTGGGCGAGGGTTGTTGAAGGAAATCTATGGAGTCTCGCCCGAGAAGATCGATCTCATCCCCCACGGCGTGCCTGACGTGCAGTTCATCGACCCGACCTTCCACAAGGATCAGTTCGGCGTGGAAGGTAAGACGATGCTGCTTACTTTTGGACTTCTTTCGCCTAACAAAGGCATCGAGTATGTAATCGAGGCGTTACCGGAAATTCTCAAGGAGCACCCGAATGTCGTCTATATTGTACTTGGCGCGACACATCCCAATCTTCTTCTGCGGGAAGGCGAGTCTTATCGGTTAAAGCTTGAGCGTCTCGCTGAAGATCTAGGCGTGACCGCCAATGTTATTTTCTATAATCGCTTCGTGACGCTAGAGGAACTAACCGATTTCATCGGCGCAGCCGACATTTACGTCACGCCCTATCTTAACGAAGCGCAAATCACTTCTGGCACCTTGGCTTATGCTTTTGGCGCAGGTAAGGCGGTGATTTCCAGTCCTTATCTCTACGCCCAAGAGCTACTCGCGCAGGAGCGTGGCATTCTTGTGCCCTTTCGCGACGGCAATGCTATTGCCGACGGAGTAACTCGGCTCCTGTCCAATCCTGCACTGATGGCGGGAATGCGAAAGCGCGCATGGAAACTCGGCCGCGAAATGATCTGGCCGGTAGTAGCCCGCCGTTACATGGAAAGCTTTCAACGCGCGCGTGTGCGTTTAACTGTTCCGCCGCGCAAGGCCTTTGCCGTTCGAACTCTGGAAAATCGTCCCTATGAATTTCCGCCGCTAAAACTCGATCACCTTTTTCGGATGACCGATAACACCGGAATTTTCCAGCACGCCATTTTCAACGTGCCGAATTACCGGGAAGGGTATTGCACCGATGACAATGCACGCGCCTTTATTCTGACTCTGCTACTTCCGGAGCTGACCAGTCGCGTGGCGCAACGGGACGTTGAACGTCTGGCCAGCACTTATCTTTCGTTCTTATGGGATGCATTCAATCAGGAAACGAAGCGCTTTCGGAATTTTATGAGTCATAGCCGGGAATGGCTGGAGGAGGTGGGTTCGGAGGACAGTCACGCGCGAGCGCTTTGGGCTGTGGGAATGGCGCTTGGCCGATCAAGAAATGATGGTCATCGCAATCTTTGCGCGCTCTTATTCCAACGCGGTTTGCCGGTCGTAGAGCAGTTTACTTCGCCGCGCGCCTGGGCCTTCGTTCTGCTCGCAATGCAGGAATACCTGCGCAGCTTGTCCGGAGACCGGATGGTGAATCAGCTGCGTGACCTGCTCACCACGCGACTGCTCGAGTTGTTTCAAGCTAACAGCTCGAAGGAATGGCAATGGTTCGAGCCGGTCGCCACCTACGATAACGCAAAGCTTTCGCATGCGATGATCCTGAGTGGTCATTGGACTTCACGTGGGGAGGTATTCCAGGCAGGTTTGCAGTCGCTCCGCTGGCTGGTGGAAACGCAAAGAGCGAAGGCCGGGCATTTCGCGCCGATTGGCTCCAACGGTTTTTGGAAGCGCGGCGGCGAACGCGCGCGTTTCGATCAACAGCCGGTCGAGGCCTATGCTACCATCTCGGCCTGTCTCGAGGCTTTTGCTCTTACGCATGACGAATACTGGAAGCGCGCGTCGCGACGCTGTTTCGAGTGGTTCCTTGGTCGGAACGACCTCGGAGAATCGCTCTACGATTCAAGTACGGGAGGATGTCGTGACGCTTTGCATCAGGATCGCGTGAGCCAGAACCAGGGAGCAGAATCAAGTCTCGCGTTTTACTTATCCCTCGCGGAGATGACGCAGGCGGAAACCGCGCCCGACTTAAAAATCCCGAGTCACAAAGTTGGATGAAACATCATCCGACGGGCATCCTTCTTTGGCCGGACAACAAGCGGGTGGTGGTGCGCCCATTCATCTCGATTGATCCCACGCGTGTCCAGCATATCATCGCGCGCGCTCTCGCGCTAAGCGAGCAGGAAACCGAAAAGCAGCTTTCGTTAGTTAGAGCGGATTTCGGCGAGAGACATATCGATCTAGATAAAAGTTGGCTGCGGCATTTTGAAAAAGTGCGTGCGCAGATCCCAGACGGCGAGACGATTTCCGAACCACGCCGCTTATTCATCGGCGCGCTGTTTTCCGGTGAGTATGCACTCGAATCGGCAGCCTTGTTCAACCCTTCGATTGTGCCGCATCCTAATCAGACTGGTCTAGGTCAGGGCGATCTTCGTTTTATCTTGAGCCTGCGCTCGACCGGTGAAGGACATATCTCTTCGATTCAGTTTCGCACCGGAGTAATCCACCGTGATCATTCAATAGAGATCAAGAAGACGACGCCTTTTGTGACACTGCCTGACCTTAACCCTAATCCCACCTACTATAAACGCGCCTTTCTGGACAAACTAAGTGAGATGGGACTTGAGAATGACTGGACCGCCTCGGTCATGGAACGATTAGGTAAGACCTTCCTCCTTGACGAGTTGGATAGGTCAATCCAGCAAGCGGCGTTCGACGAAGCTTCTGCACACACGCGCGACGTGCCGCGAACTTTGGAGTGCATGCGCTGGCTGGCCGAATCCAATTACGAAATTCATTTCGCTTCTTCTTCGGAAATGTCGGAACGCATTATCTTTCCCGTCTCGCCTAACGAGAGCAACGGCATTGAGGACGCTCGTTTCGTTCGTTTTGTCGAAGACGATGGGAACGTCATCTACTACGCAACTTACACAGCCTACAATGGTCGAGTTATTCTACCTCAGCTGATCGAGACCGAGGACTTCCTTGACTTTCGTGTCCTAACTCTTAACGGGCCGGCGGTGCAAAACAAAGGCATGGCTCTCTTCCCCCGTCGGATCGATGGACGCTACGTGATGCTTTCACGACAGGATGATGAGAACCTTTACCTGACGTTTTCGGACAACCCGTATTTTTGGAGCGATCCACTGCTCCTCCAAGAGCCCAAACAGCCCTGGGAGTTTGTGAAGCTCGGTAACTGTGGCTCGCCGATTGAAACCGAAGCTGGCTGGTTAGTTCTTACTCACGGCGTCGGTCCAATGCGAAAATACTGCATTGGAGCGATCTTGCTCGATTTGCACGATCCTGCAAGAATCATTGGCCGGCTGAAAGAGCCGCTCTTAAGACCGGAGGCGAGCGAAAGGGAGGGCTACGTTCCTAATGTCGTTTACTCCTGTGGGTCGCTCGTCCACAACGGGCAACTCATCCTGCCTTATGGCATTAGCGACACAGCTTCGAGCATTGTCAGAATCGAATTGAGTGAACTTTTGGCGGCCCTTACCTAAAGAGACCGCCGCCCAGTCGCGGGCTGTTTACTAATTAATTTATTGCCGCAATCGGCAGTTGGGTCTGCTGTTTCGGGTTAACAAACGCCGTCCACCCAAGGTATCGGAAAGACGCGGAAGCGCTTCAACGGGCGTTAGCAAATGAGCGAAATGCAATCTTGAAATCGTCGTCAACGGGGAATTCTCGTCGCGTCGATCGGGATGATCAACAAGGCGCTTCTTCTATACGCTCTAGGCACTCGTCACCTTTGTGGCCAATGCCTGAAGCTTGGCATCAAGTTGCCTGGCGGCGTCGAGTAAAGCGTCATTTTTCTCTACCACCATGAGGGATGAAGGCCTTACGTAGGTCAGGCTGCACTGACCGTCGTCTTCTTCAACGAGAATCAGTTCGACTGGTGCAAACAAGCCCGCCGTCAAGTCATGACGCAACATGGTGATGGCAATGATTGGATTTCCAATGATCACTCGCAAGACCTTCCTTCGGATGCCGACTTTCTTGATCCAGGCACCGTGATCGATCGTGGCGAACAGGCTGAAACCACTCGGACCTATGTGAGACTCAATTTCTTTCTTGTACGAGTCCCAGGTTTCGGAGTTGTCAGCTACTTGGTTGATCGGGAGAGGTTTGTTTCCCACATCCGCCAGTAGGGCTGACAACACCTCGTCGAAACCCTTGTTGCTATCGAATCTGAGGCGGACGCCAGTGAAGGGAATTTCGCGCGGCCCTGAGTCTTTCATGGTCGAGAAATCTATAGTCTGAAACTTTCTCCTCCTAGCTTTATTCTGGAAATTTGTCGCCAACCATCGGCAGGCCGCTCCCCGATTCGGCTTTTGTCGCTTCGTCTTGCAAGACGTCCCAGTGTTCGGCAAGGCGGCCGTTCTGGATCCTGACAATGTCCGCGGCGATCCAGGCAGCTGGCGGGCGATGTCCTGAAAAACGTCCGTGGACAATGACATAGTCGTTCTCCGCGACGATGAGTTGATGCTCGTAACGCAACGTATCGGGTGCGCTGCGGATCAAATTGAACAATCCATCGCGACCCGGTTCAATGTGCGCGCTGTGCTGGATATAGTTAGGCGACCAATACCTCTCTGCGGCCGCGTAGCCTCGCCTGTTAAACAATGTCTCGAAGGCGTCGAGCACCAGCGCTTTGTTTTTCTCCTGTTTCGTCTGGCTCATGATAATTTCCTCCATTCGTGATTGCGTGTTGAAGTGTGCATCTTAGGCAGTTGCAATTTGTTTACGAGGACGTCGAGTCCGCCGAAGGTCGCCACGGTCTTGATCCGTTCGATCAGTAGCCCCAAATTTAAACAGGATCTTGCCGCTGCGATTCGGTTTCAGAGATTGCTCGAAAGCTTCCTTGAACCGGTCGAGTGGG
>DASZGW010000093.1:0-5805 GCA_035938475.1 Candidatus Udaeobacter sp. | reverse complement strand
TCAAGCGGTTTTATTACGGCCTGGTCATCACCGATTTCGCCCACCAGCCGGTGGAAACGTGTCGGCGTGTCGGCGTGTCGGCGTATCGGCGTATCGGCGTGGCTGCCCGTGTGACGGGTAGGGTTGCGCTCCCGCGCGACCGGCGTTGCGCGTTCATAGAACGTGCAACAAGCAAAAGGAGTGAACGTAGGAGAAACGGCTGCGACTGCCTAATCAGAAGAGGGAAGTTTCCCAGACATGCAACGCCGGTCGCGCGGGAGCGCAACCCTACCGCGTCACACCGCTCTAACTTGCGCCGTGTATATAAGTATCCCAGCCGAAATAGGTCGTGAACGCCTCGTTTAAAATCTGCGCGGTGTGCGAGGCGTTCATCGCTGCGTGGTGCTCAAAACCGTTCCTGCAGACATATTTCATGAGCTCCTGGAGGCGTGGGACCTCCACGACGGCGCGACTACCAAATGTATCCAGCGGGTCGTCAACAAATTGACCGTCCCCGGTGTAGGCGCGGATCACGCCATGGCGATCATCTGTCGTGATACGGGCATAGCTGAAGGGACCTGCCGGGGTGCGGCCCGCGACCGTTCCGTAGGTGTTTTCCGTTCCGAGCGTCGTCGCGAGAATCTCGGCATTTGCCATCTTAACATCGGAGAAAAAGCTCTTGGCCCAATTGCCGCAGTGGAAAAGCACACATTTGTTTGGATCGCTCCCATAGTTGTTATTCCAATCCACAAGGGCGCTAGGTTTCCCGGATGCCAATTGGAGCGCGTACATCGAAGCAACACCCGTTACGTCCACTTCACATGCGCTAGGCAGGAGGCTTTCACTCATCATGCTCATGAGAGTGCAGACATTCACTCCATAGTTAAGCTGCAGTGAATCCCAACATTGGATCGCAGTTGCATCAAGACCGTAGCGCTGCATCCAGTCATCGAGAATAATCCCGAGCTTAGCCATCTTTACCAGTGAGGGAGCCGGGATTCCGCTGGTTGGAACGTATGAGCCAATTGCGTCCAGACGTTCCCTTACCCGCTGGTCGTTATCTCCGATCTTAGCGGCACTTCCAAATACCTCAGAGAGGTCAATGGTACTAACGCTGATGCCGAATCCCTGAAGTAATTTCTCGCTGTAACGCGTTGTGTTGAATGCGTTTGGCCGCGCTCCCACCGCGCCCAAACGCGCATTCTTGAGGCGCTTTACCACGCGGCATACGGCGACGAATCGTCGAAGATCTGCTCGGAAGGACTCCGTCTTAGGATCAACGGTGTGAAGTTCCGTCAGGCTAAAACGAATTCCATACTGATACAAATTGTTGCAAACGGAGATCTTGCCGCAAAAGGCGTCCCGCCTTCGTTGCACTCCGAAACTTCCTAGATCGTCGGGATACGCCTGAACAAGGATAGGAACGCGAAGGGAGGAGAGTTTAATGGCGTCAGCGACTCCCTTTTCGTCACCAAAATTCGGCAGAGTGACAAGAATTCCATCAATTCGCTGACGATTTTCGTCGAATAACGCTCCACATTTTTGGGCGTCCTCCCAGGTCTCGACTGCACCGAGTTTTGTCGCATGTTCATCGAGGATTACCGCGTCGATGTTCTGTTCCTGCAAAACATGAAGAATTTCCTTTCGTCCGTCCGCAATGAGACTATCCGGGAAAAAATTCCGGTTTCCAACAATCACGCCGAGAACGGTTTTTCTGTGGCTGTTCGTCTGCATCCTTCTTTCCTTTCAAATTTAAGTTTATCTATGTTAACTCGGACACAGCCGCGCCGTTGCGGCCGGCCGACTATATCGTAAGCGAAGGCTCCAGCCTTTGCCCTGCTGGCGTGCCATGGATGCAAAGGCTGGAGCCTTCGCTTACTACGCGCAGAGTGCAAAGGCTGGAGCCTTTGCTTACTACGCGCAGAACGCAAAGGCTGGAGCCTTTGCTTACACTGCTACTTATTCACTCAAGCTGAAGGACGAGTACTTCGCAACGTTGTCCGGATTAACCAGGACGCAATCAATAGACTGTTTCTCATCCTGACCCGTCTTTCCAGTTTTGAGGTATTGGTCGGCTTGTTCCGCGGCTAATTCAGAGAGTCTGACAACAGGTTGAAGCACCGTGGCGCGAATTTCGTTCGCCTTGATGGACTCCGCTACGTCGGGACTGCCGTCGAAGCCAACGACAATCACCTTGCCTTTGCCAGCCGCTTTAAGGGCAGCGTAGGCGCCGAGCGCCATCGTGTCGTTGCCCGATATAACGCCCTTAATGTTCGGGAATTGCTGAATGATCGTTTGCATTTTCTGGAACGCTTCGGCCTGGTTCCAATTGGCGCTCTGCGACGCTACTTTTTTCAGCTTGGGATATTGACTCAAGGTGTCGTTGTAGCCCTTGGATCGAATGCCTGCGTTGGTGTCTGTTTCCTTTCCAATCAACTCGACGTAATCACCCTCTTCGCCCATTAGTTTCGCAAACTCTTCAGCGCCAAGGGTCGCTCCCTGATAGTTGTTGGATACCAGCTGAGCCACGGCAACGCCTGTCGCGTTGATTTCACGATCGACTAGGAACGAGGGGATGCCGGCGGCTTTGGCTTTCTTGACCGCAGCAATCGTCGCATCGGCACCCGCGTTATCCAAGATGATAGCGGCGGCTTTGCGTGCAATCGCAGAGTCGAAAAGCTGATCTTGTTTTACCGGATCGTCATTATGCACGAGAACGAGCGTATCGTAGCCGAGCGATTTTGCTTTCGCGTCTGCGGCATCTGCCTCAGCCTTGAAGAACGGATTCTCCGGCGAAGGGACGATAATCGCGATAAGCTTCTTTTCCTGCGCTAGCGCAGACAACGCTCCGGCAGCGAGCAGGAGCCCGATAATCGCCAGCATGCTGACGACAGATTTCCATCTTGGGGGGATGTGATTGGACATAGGATTGTTTTTGATTTCTGGTTTGGTTGGTTTGGAGAAGAGAGGGAATAATGTGGTCTGTTACGCACGGTTAAGGGAAAGACGTTGCTGAAGCCGCTCCTGAAGCTGATCGAGAACAACGGCGAGAATGATCACGAGACCGGTGATTACTTTTTTCCAGAATTCCTGAACACCCAGCAGAACGAGTCCATTTGTAAGTACACCTATGACCAGGGCGCCGATAATGGTTCCCCAGATGTTGCCGCGTCCACCCGCAAGTGAGGTGCCGCCGAGCACGACAGCCGCAATCGCGTTCAGTTCGTAGCTTTCGCCGACTGCAGGATGCGCGGCGACCAGCTGCGAGGCGGTTATCAGGCCCGTCATCGCGGCGCACATCCCGCAGATCATGTAAACTGCCATTTTGATGCGATTCACGTAGATGCCGGAAAGTTCGGCGGCGCGCTCGTTACCGCCGACCGCGTAAACCTGGCGTCCAAAAGCAGTCTTGCCGGCGACAAATCCGGCAACTGCGGCAAAAAGAACCATGATCCAGATTACGATCGGAATGCCCACAATGCTTCCGTCGCCAAGAAAGGGAAAGCCGGTATTGCCGAGCTCGGGTTTGCCGACCAGATTGGGAAATGTCGCACCGTTGTTGCTTAGCTGGGCGGTGCCTCGGGCGACGTAAAGTGTTCCAAGTGTCGCGATGAATGGCGCCACGTTAAATCGCGTGATCAGCACTCCGTTAAAGGCTCCCACCAACAATCCGAGACAAAGAACAAGAATAATGATCGCGGGAATATTAAAGAAGATCGCGACTCCCAGCGGAGGGATCGGTATGCCGCGATTGATTAGCAAGCCCGAAGTCATAGCCGCAAGTCCCACGGTGGAGCCGACGGAGAGGTCAATGCCACCGGTGAGGATGACAAATGTCATGCCAATCGCCATGATCGCATTGATCGCGGTCTGGCCGACGAGAATGATCAGGTTCTCCCGCGTGAAGAACGAAGGGGAGAGAATCGCAAATATCAAAATCAGAACCATCAATGCGATCAGCGCTCTCAGCCGGAAAAGAAATACGCCCAGGGATAAACCTGAAGCCTTAGGGAGGGTGGAGGTAGCGGCGGACGTGGGCATAGATTGAGGTGTCTGGGCTGTGTCGCTCACAAATCCTTAGAGTTTTGTGAGCGGTGCAGGCTCACTTCTGTTGGGGGATGGGGAGTCACGTGTTCAGTTTGTTGCTGCGCGGCCGCGGCGGTGACCAAAAGGTTTTCGGTGACTTCGTCGTGAGCGAGCTCGCCGGTGACTTTTCCTTTGGAGAGTACCAGGATGCGGTCCGGGATGGTGAACATTTCAGCAAGCTCGGAAGATACGAATAGGACCGCAAGACCCTGCTCAGCGAGCTGGTTCATGATCTCGAAGATCTCGGCTTTCGCGCCGACATCAATTCCGCGGGTCGGTTCATCCAACAAAAGGACTTGAGGCAATGTGAGCAAGCTTTTTGCCACAACCACCTTTTGCTGGTTGCCGCCGCTCAGCGACGTCACCGGGTAGGTCGGAGTGCGCGCTTTGATAGCCAACTCGCGCATCAGCGTGGTGATGTCCTGCGTTTCCCGGTGCTGTGAAAGCCAGAAAAAAGTGACAAATCGCTTGAGATTGGCAAGTGTGATATTGTCGCCAACCGAAAGTTGCTGGACCAAACCAAGTCGCTGGCGGTCTTCGGGAACCAGCATCAATCCTAGATCGATCCGTTCCCGGATCGATTCGTGCAGGATCCTCCTGCCGCTTAAGCGGATGTCGCCGGTCGCTTCCGGATGCAGTCCCATCAGGCATTCGAAAAGTTCGGTTCTTCCTGCGCCCATCAGCCCGAAAATGGCAAGAATCTCACCGCGCCGCAGCGTCAAAGATACATTTTCGAGGGTGAATCCTGAACCTGCGCGTGGAAGGCATAAATCTTTAATCTCCAGAGCGGGCTTGTCGTTGTCGCCAGGAGTCTTTTGAAGTCGACGTCTAGGTGCAGCGACGTTGTGTCCAACCATTTTTTCAATAATCCAGGCGAGACTAACCCCCGGTGCAGGAGCCTGCGCTGCGAGTTTCCCGTCGCGCAGGACCGTCACGTAGTCGCCTATCGTGAGCAGCTCCTCCAGCTTATGAGAGATGTAAACGATCGCGACCCCGTGGGCCTTAAGGTCCGCAATGATGCGAAAAAGCGCTTCGGTTTCAGCTCCCGTCAAAGCCGAGGTTGGTTCATCCATGATCAGGATGCGCACGTTTTGAGAAAGGGCCTTTGCGATTTCGACGATTTGCTGCTGCCCGATGCGCAGGTCCCGGACCAGGGTCGCCGGATTCAGAGGTTGCTCGAGTCGATTCAGCAATTCGCGGGTAGACTTCTCTTGTTCTCGATGCTGTACGACACCGTGTTGTGTGAGTTCATGGGCGGCAAAGATGTTTTCCGAGATGTTGAGATTTGGGAACAGGTTCAGTTCCTGGTAAATTATGCCGATTCCGGCGCGTTCGGCGTCTCGGGTCGAACTGAATTCCGCGGTAGACCCATTGAGGAGCAAACGACCGGAGGTGGGTCGATCCACGCCCGCCAGGATTTTCATCAATGTCGACTTGCCGGCTCCGTTTTCGCCGACCAGGACGTTGACCGCACCGGCGTAGACGGTGAAGTCGACTTGGTCAAGCGCGAGGGTTCCAGGGAAACGTTTCGTGATCTTCTCAGCGATCAAAACTTCTCCGGACGCGTATGACAAGTTCGGCTCGGCGTGCTCCATGGGCTGCGGTTTATAGCCCGATTTTGACCGGGGTGATAAGAACAGGTCCTTTGGCATGTGGATCGAAAGTCATCGTGCCAAAAAAAGTCACGGTTTTTCCCGGCAACGAAGCCCGGTCCACCTTCGAAAGCGCTTCCTTCAATGC
>DASZGW010000092.1:0-36790 GCA_035938475.1 Candidatus Udaeobacter sp. | reverse complement strand
AATGTGATTCGTGAGCTGGATCGGCCCACGCTGGTGATTTCGCACAACAAGACCCTAGCGGCGCAACTTTACTCCGAGTTCAAGCAGTTCTTCCCCAAAAACGCAGTCGAATATTTCGTCAGCTATTTCGATTACTACCAGCCGGAAGCGTATATCCCGCGAAGCGACACCTACATCGAGAAGGACTCGTCCATCAACGAAGAGATCGAGCGCTTGCGACTGTCTGCGACGAGCGCGCTGCTCTCGCGCCGGGACACGATCGTGGTGGCGAGCGTCTCGTGCATCTACGGCGTTACGTCGCCGGAAGATTACGAGCGAATGCTGCTCACGGTGAAGCGCGGTCAGCACACTTCGCGCGAAGCGGTGCTCGGGCGGCTTGTCGACATGCTCTACGACCGCAACGACATCAACTTTTCGCGCGGCAAGTTCCGGGTTCGCGGTGATGTCGTCGAAGTTTATCCCGCGACAGCCGACGAAGAAGCGGTGCGACTGGAATTTTTTGGAGACGAAATCGACGCGCTGACACGCTTCGACCCGCTCACGGGGCATGCACGCGAGTCGCTCAATCTGATCACGTTTTTTCCGGCGAAACAATTCGTCACGCCGGCAGACAAGTTAAACCGAGCGCTGCAAACCATTCGGGTCGAGCTCGAGGACCGGATCAAGCTGCTCGAATCACACAATAAACTCCTCGAGGCCCAGCGGCTTCGCATTCGCACCGAGTACGATCTCGAAATGCTGCAGGAGATGGGGTTTTGCAATGGCATCGAAAATTACTCCCGGCATCTGTCCGGACGGCCACCGGGCTCCAAGCCCTACACAATTGTCGATTTTTTCCCCAAGGATTTTCTGGTCGTTATCGACGAATCGCACGCCACAATTCCGCAGATCGGCGGAATGTACGAAGGCGATCGTTCGCGCAAAACGGTGTTGGTTGATTATGGATTCCGATTGCCGAGCGCGCTCGACAATCGCCCTCTGAACTTTAACGAGTTCATGAAGGCGACGAACCAGCTGATCTACGTCAGCGCGACGCCGGCCGAATTCGAAATTCAAAACAGCGTGGTGGGAAACAAAGGTTACGTACCGCACCGCCGCCAGCGCATCGGCGAAATGGAGCTCGTCCCATTTGTTTTGCCGGGAAAAAATCGCTCACCCAATGGCGAAGTGCAGATCTCGCGGACTGATGAAGCGCCTGATAAGTTCGACGCGCACACGCCAGGCGCACCGCTGGTTGTCGAACAAATCATCCGGCCGACCGGTCTGCTCGATCCGAAGATCACGATTAAGCCGCTCAAGAACCAAATCGACGACACGATCGAGCTTTGCCGGCGGCGAGTGGAAAAGGGCGAGCGCATCCTGATCACAACGCTGACGAAACGCACCGCCGAAGATCTGGCGGACTATCTGCGCGACGTTGGTTTGAAGGTTCGATATCTCCACAGCGACATCGACACCATCGAGCGTGTGGAAATTTTGCGCGGCCTGCGTGCCGCCGATTTCGATATTTTGGTCGGGATCAACTTGCTTCGCGAAGGTCTCGACCTTCCCGAAGTCTCGCTGGTCTGCATTTTGGACGCCGACAAGGAAGGATTTTTGCGAAGCCAAACCTCTTTGATTCAAACCGCTGGGCGCGCCGCGCGCCACGTCAATGGCGAAGTAGTGTTGTTCGCCGACATCGTGACTCAAAGCATGGAAGGATTGATCTCGATCTCAGAATATCGCCGCGCAAAGCAAATCGAATACAACGAGAAGCACGGCATCACTCCGCAAACCGTCCGGCGCGCGGTTCAGGAAAGTCTGCACACCATTCTACGTGGACGCGAAATCGAATCGTCCGTGATCCGCGAAGCCGGGGGCAATTTCGATCTGACCGAGTTGCTGCGCGAGCTGGAGGAAGAAATGCAACACGCTTCGGCCAATCTCGAGTTCGAGCGAGCGGCGTTACTCCGGGACCAGATCATGGAAGTAAAAAGCGGCGCCGGAATCACGAAAATCGAACCGAAACGGCGGCCGGTGAAGTACACGCGCAATTCCGGACGACGACGCTCGCGGGTTTAAGTGCGTTCTCGCACAGAACTCGCTTCATCGAACAGCCGTGCGTTGGCTGTCGATCCTAGTACTATCGATCTTGTGCGCGGTCACGTCGTACGCGCAGATCAACGAATCAAGTTCGTTGCAAGAAGTTGAGTTTTCGCAACTGAGCCAGCTAGACCCGAACCCGCTCGGCGAGAAAGCCCTCGCGATTCGTCCCGACCAATGGAAACATGCCGAGACCGAACATTTCATCTACCATTTCGTCCACAGCTACGTAGCTACGCCCGTTTCCGTTGAAGCAGAATTCCATTATCGCGTCATCGCAAAAGAGTTGGAGCGGGAGCAACTGACGACCGACATCAAATCGCACATCTATATTTTCGAGCGGCCAGAGGAATGGCAGCAGTTTCAGGCTTTCGGACGCTTGGAAAAATGGACGGGCGGCATTCATTCCGCTGGCAGTCTTTTCATTCAGCGGAATCCGGCCTACAAATTCAGCAACAACTCGCTCGGTCACGAAATCGTGCATTTGGTCCTGCATCGGTTTTACACCGACTCAATCCCGTCCTGGCTGGACGAGGGGCTGGCGCAATTTATTTCCAAAGACGCGTACGCGAGCTATCAGCGGGCGCGAGGCTACATTAGCAAGCCACATTCGGAATCCATCGCGCCACAGGATTTGATTCCGATCGCCACGCTGGTCGCGCTGACGCAACCGCCGTCAGATAAAGTGCACACATTTTATGATGAATCGGAGCGTTTGGTTCGATTTCTCGCCGCAACGGACAAGCCAGCGTTTCTGAAACTGCTGGACGCGCTGGCTCGACATCACCCGTTCGAAGCAACGCTTTCTCGCTTTTACTCTGCGAATTTCCCGAGTCTTTCATCGTTGGACGAAAAGTTTCGTGAATACGCTTCGAAAGATTTCGGATCTTCGGTGCAACAAGCCAGCAATGAATAGGGTCCGAGCCGGACTGGCATTTAACACAATGGCTAGCGATGCGCTTGCTCTACGATCGTTAGATCGGCAGAGTCATTGTCGTGCCGAAAGCGAAAACCAAATCCCTAGCTCCCGCGAAGATCTACGCCGTGGTCGGCTCAGACGACGTTGAGGTAAAGCACACCGCCGCTGAACTTGTCGAAAAGTTGAAACCCGCCGCGGCGGGCGAGTTCGGCCTGGAGACAATCGACGGCGCGGCAGACAATGCCGATCAGGCCGCGGCCCGGATACGATCGACAATCGAGGCGCTGCGGACCCTGCCTTTCTTCGGCGGCGAAAAATTGGTCTGGCTCAAGAATGCAAATTTTCTAGGCGACGATCAGAAGGCGCGTTCGGCGACCGTCCAGGCCGCGCTCCAAGAATTAAGCGAAACGATTGACGCTGGCCCCGGCTCGGAAATTATTTTTCTGCTCAGCGCGATCGATGTCGACAAGCGGCGTTCATTTTACAAATCCCTGGCCAAGCGCGCTGAGCTTCAGATTTTCGACAAACTCGACTCGAGCCGCGGCGGCTGGGAAGAGGAAGCGACGGAAATGGTTCAGGCCCGCGCGAAAAAGCGAAAGCTACAATTCGACGATGATGCGCTCGAGCTTTTCGTTCTGCTGACCGGCGGCGACACGCGCGAGATCGAAAACGAGCTGGAAAAGATCGACATCTATCTGGGTGAAGAACGTGCGGTGAAGGTCGATCTTGTCCGCGAACTTGTCCCGCTCATTCGCGAGGGCGTCATTTTTGATCTGAGCAACGCGCTCGCTGGGCGCGATCTAAAACACGCGCTCGACTTGGTCCGGCAATTACTCGATCAGGGCGAAAGCGCGATCGGGATTTTACTGGTCGCAGTTCTCCCAACCGTTCGAAATTTGCTGCTGGCGAAAGACTTGATGGAACGCCATCGAATTCCGCGACCACATGTGCCGTTTCCGTTCATTTCCGCGATCAATCGCCTTCCAGCTGAGGCGACGGCTCATTTGCCACGCAAAAAAGATGGGAGCATCAACGCCTACACGCTTGGAATCGCTGCGCAAAACGCGCACCGCTTTTCGACAAAGCAGTTGATCGCTGGAATGACGGCCTGCCTGGCGGCTAATCTTCAGCTAGTCACGACACAGCTCGATCACGAAGTGATCTTAACCGAGGTCGTCGTTAAACTGCTGGGCGAATCGAATTAACTTTCGCCAACCTGCTTGCTCGCCATAGGCCCGATATAGGGAATTTCCCAACGCACGCCAGTGAATGCACGCCACGTGGCGATGATCCAAAGAACCACAAACGCAACGTGGATGACCGCCGCGATAATAGCCCAGAAAAACACCAGGATCCCTCCGATTGCTGGGATGGCACCAAAGATGACATGAATGATCGCGGAAACCACGTTGAACAAGAACCAGGCGAGGCCGAACACGATCGACTGCATTGAGTAGAAGCGGACGAAGGGATCGTGTTTTTCCAAAATGAAAAAGACGATTCCCCCAATCAGGGGAATGCAAGCAAGCGCCGCCGCGATATTGGAAGGCAGGCCAGTCGATTTCGGCCCTGGTTCGGATGGAAGCGGCGGTGGCGGCTTGTCGGGCATAAGGTAGTTACACAGGAGTGTAACCAGTTTTGTCAACTCCGAAAGGGTTCGCGACCAAGCGGTTTTCCTTTTTCGCAGTCGCAAAAGCCAATACCGTCTCGCCGTGATTGCGATCGAAGTTCACGCGGCGAAGCATTCCTATCGAGCGTTGATCGACACCGGCTTATTGGCGAGCGCCGGCCGCGCGCTAAAGGATGTGCTCCCGCCGACGCGGTGTGCCGTTATTTCTGACAGAAACGTCGCGCACCGTTTCGGCGATCAGCTTGAAAAAAGTTTGATCGCCGCCGGCTACGAACCACAGCTGATTACGGTCCCCCCGGGCGAAGAATCGAAGACGCTGGCGCAAACCGGCGACATATGCGAGCAAATGCTGACTAATGGTTTGGATCGCGAATCATTCGTTATCGGACTCGGTGGCGGTATGGTTGGCGACCTTTCTGGGTTTGTGGCCGCGATTTTCGAACGCGGAATTCCTCATGTTCAAATTCCAACCACGCTCCTGGCGATGGTCGATAGTTCGATTGGCGGGAAAACCGGCGTCAACGCACGCGCGGGGAAAAACCTAATCGGCGCCTTTCATCCACCGACGCTAGTCATCGACGATGTCGACGTTTTGAAAACGCTTCCCCAGCGCGAACTCAATCAAGGTTTCGCCGAGATCATTAAACACGCCGTGATTGCCGATGCGGAAATGTTCCGGCAACTGGAAGATGTCGATCCTGACAAAGTTGATTTCGCGCCACTGGTCCGAAGGAACATTGAGATAAAATCGCGCATCGTGGAAGCGGACGAGCACGAACGAAAAAGCGAGCGCGCGTTGCTAAACCTTGGTCACACCATCGGGCACGCCATCGAGCGCGCCTCCGACTATCGCGACATCCTTCATGGCGAAGCTGTGAGTTTCGGGATGGCAGCGGCTTGCGAAGTCTCAATGAAAAAGGTGGGTCTTCCAAAGAAAGAGCGTGATCGGATTGTCGATCTTCTACGGAAATTCGGACTACCGACGCAGTTGCCGAAGGATTTTCCGCGCGACAAAATTTTCGATGCGCTCGAGTTCGACAAGAAGTTTTCGCGTGGCGAGGTCCGCTTTGTCGTAACACCCAAGATCGGCTCGGCAAAACTCTCCAGCGACGTGACGATGGTCGATCTTCGCTCGGTGATCGAAACCCTGTAGCGGTCGTTAAGCTTCGACCGGCAGTTCGACGTCGATCGGCTTCTCTTTCTTGCTCAGAGCCCGGCGCAACTTCGACAGCGCGATATTTTGCAACTGGCGAATACGCTCGCGGGTCACGCCGAATTTCTTGCCGACTTCCTCTAGCGTCTTTGGCTTTCCGCCGTCGAGGCCGAAGCGCTGGAAGATGATCTTCTTCTCGCGATCGTCGAGCACATCGAGCAAACCGCCAACCTCATTGCGCAGATTCTTATCGCGCAACAGCTCGAATGGCGTCTGCGCCTCTTCATCGCCAACGATTTCGCCGAACTCGGTCGAATCATCGTCGCTGATCGGCGCATCAAGTGAAGCGGGGCGAATCGAAACAGTCTTCAACTGCGAGACTTTGCCCGCGGCGATTCCGATTTCCTCACCAAGTTCATCGTCGGTCGGTTCGCGGCCGAGCTCTTCGCTCATTTGCAGCGAGACCCGGCGCATCTTGGAAATCTTGTCGACGAGATGAACTGGCAACCGAATCGTCTTCGATTGGTTCGCGAGAGCGCGCTTGATTGATTGCTTGATCCACCACGCGGCGTACGTGCTGAGCTTGCCGCCCTTGGCCGGATCGAACCGCTCGACAGCCTTCATCAAACCGATGTTGCCCTCGGAAATCAGGTCCAAAAGCGGCAATCCGAGATTGGCGTAATCGTGAGCAATCTTAACCACCAGGCGCAAATTCGAGCGAATCATGAGCGCGCGCGCCTCGCGATCGCCCTTTTTGATCTTGGCGGCAAGTTCAATCTCCTGCTGCGGGGTCAAAAGCGGGATTTGCCCGATCTCGCGCAGGTAAATCTTTATTCCTGTATCGCTATCTTCAGCGGCCATATAACCTCTCTTCATGAAAAACTGGGGGCTGCTCCGACAAATTGCCGGCTTTTGTGTTCGTGGCTGGCTCCTTAAACGGATTTCTTAACATCAGGGAAACTATTTAACAAGGTTAAATATTCGAATTCTGACACTTATACGGATGGCTTTGTTCAATCTTTCCTAAAACAGTTTTTTAGGGTGATTTTGCTCCGGTAAACGGCGCCCGGCTTGGGAGATTTCCCGCTTTTCCAACACGCCGGTTTCTGCAAACCTAGTCACAATCCGGTTCCTCCCCATGCTGGCAAAGATTTATTCCGCAGCGGTCTACGGCGTCGACGCTTACGAAGTTGAGATCGAGGTCAACGCCGGCGGGGGAGAAGTGAAAATGGTCATCGTCGGTCTGCCCGATGCGGCTGTGAAAGAAAGCCGGGATCGAGTCCGAACAGCCATTTCGAACAGCGGCTACCGCTGGTCTCGAAAACGGACGACGATCAATCTCGCACCCGCTGATATAAAAAAGGAAGGACCGAGTTTCGACCTACCGATCGCGCTCGGCATGCTTGCCGTCGCCGAAGAACTGAATACATCAGCGTTCGAAAAGTTCAGTTTTGTCGGCGAACTGGCGCTCGACGGCAGCGTGCGTCCGGTCAAAGGCGTGCTGCCGGTGGCGTTGGAGGCGCGACGCCGCGGTAAACAAGCTCTGTTTGTGCCAGTAGCCAACGCGCTCGAAGCCGCGATGGTCAACAAGATCGACATCTACGGCGTGCACAATCTGCGCGAGACCTTCCAGTTTCTGCGTGGCGAAATTCCGCTGCTTCCAACTCGTGGCGATCTCACCGGATTTTTCGCGACGCACCAAACCTACGATGTCGACTTTGCCGATGTGAAAGGACAAGCGCACGTCAAACGCGCGATCGAAGTCGCAGTCGCCGGCGGTCACAACATTTTGATGATTGGTCCACCCGGTTCGGGGAAATCGATGTTGTCGAAACGCATCCCGACAATTATTCCGCCGATGTCGCTCGACGAAGCAATCGAAAGCACCAAGATCCACAGCATCGCCGGATTTCTGGACGGGGAAAAATCGTTTGTCGCGACGCGCCCGTTCCGCTCGCCGCATCACACGATCAGCGATATCGGACTTCTTGGCGGCGGCGCATTCCCAGCGCCGGGCGAAGTGAGTCTCGCCCACAACGGCGTTCTTTTTCTGGACGAGCTTCCAGAGTTTAAACGCTCAGCCTTGGAAGTGCTGCGGCAGCCGCTGGAGGACGGAAAGGTCACGATCTCGCGCGCGGCTGGCAGTCTCACGTTTCCGAGCGAGTTCATGCTGGTGGCGGCGATGAACCCCTGCCCCTGCGGATATTTTGGTGACCTCAAACGCGAGTGCCGTTGCAGTCCGATCCAGGTTCAACGCTATCGCCAGCGCATTTCCGGTCCGCTACTAGACCGAATCGATCTCCACATTGAAGTGCCGGCGGTGGAGTATCGCGATGTGTCCAGCGAACGCGTGGAAGAAAATTCGATGACGATTCGCGAACGGGTCGCCGGAGCGCGACACAAACAACACGAACGGTTCACCCGCGACTCAAAAACTAATTGCAATGCTCGGATGAGCACGCGCCATCTGAAAACGCATTGCAAATTGAGCGCCGATTCTCAGGAGTTGATTCGGGTCGCGATGACGGAGCTGAACCTGAGCGCGCGCGCTTACGATCGGATCCTGAAAGTTTCCCGGACGATCGCCGATTTAGACGACAAGATCGACATCTCCCCGGAGCATGTCAGCGAGGCGATTCAATATCGCACCTTCGACCGGACCTTGTGGATTTGAGCCGATTTTGTGGGAAGTTGAATCCGAAATCGAGTTGGAGGCGTCTAAATAGAGGAAGCCACAATGAAACCGATCGCGGAAAGGTTCGGTCGCCGAAGCGGGAGTGATTTCTCTGTGATATCCAAACGAACCATCTTACCGATGGTCGAATGCAACTATCAGGCATTCTCGCTTGATCGTTACTACGGCGGAGCGGATCGGAATCGCGCCTCGTCTTTTCTAAATATCAGCCGCGAGTATTTCCGCTACGAAGCGCGACGAAATTTTCTGGTCGAGGCCGCATTCTTTCTCGTGCTTACGGCCATGCTCGCGCTCACTTTCATCAGCGGCGCGCTAGTCATCATTCACTTCCTGCAGCTGCCGGCTGCTTGAGCTAGGCTCCAGCCGACATGCGACGAACGCGTCTTTCCAGATGGATTGTTTTCGCAGCGGGAGCCGCTGCCTGTTTGATCGGCGGTTGCCGGCCTCCGGAGGACTCAACCTTGGAAGAACTCTCCGACCGGCGCTACCCGATTGATCCAACCGCGGCGACACTTAGCGTTACGAATCATGACGGTTCTATTCAAATCTACGGGGCTGGCGGAGACGTGCGCGAGGTCCGAGTCGAAACGGTGAAAAAAGCGTACACACCCGAGCGATTGAAAGCGATTTCAATTCGAGTGACTGCACAACGAAATTCGATCTCGATCGATACGATTTATCCGAAGGACGCGGGCGGCAAATTCGCCGATCGCTCCGGCACTGTCGATTATGTCATCGTCGTGCCGCAAAACATCAGGATCGCAAAGTTAGAGCTGAGCAACGGCGAGGTGCTACTGGAAGAAATCCGTAGCGCGGAGGCGCAGGCGCAATTGGGAACTGGCCGGTTCTTCGTTCACAATTGCTTTGGCAATCTCGACATCGGCGTGAAGACCGGAAATCTCGCGCTGGTTTACGAATGGTGGGAGGAACAAGACTTCACGATCCGCGGCGCGGTCGAAGACGGGAATGCCTTTGCCTACCTTCCAGCGGAAGCAGAGTTTCATCTGACCGCCCACGCCGTCACCGGCAAGATCTCCAACGATTTTGAGGAAATGGAACAACGCCACGCGGAATCGACCAACCAGATCAACATGCTAGTTGGAGGCGCGGAGAAGCCGAAAATTGAAATCGAAGCGCAGGACGGAAACATTAGAATCGCAGAGCACAATCCCTAACTCCGCCTTTAATACTCATGCCCTCATTCGATATCGTTTCTGAAGTCGATAATCAGGAGATCGACAACGCACTCAACCAGGCGCGTAGAGAGCTGGCTACCCGCTTCGATCTCAAGGACGCCAAGACCGAGATTGTTCAGGAGAAAGAAAAGATCGTTCTCAGCGCGGACGATGCGAATCATTTGCGGGCGCTTCGCGAAATTGTGATCGGAAAACTTTCCAAGCGCGGCGTCGACCTGCGAAACGTGAAACAGGAAGAGCCCGCGCTTTCTTCCGTCGGTCACGCGCGACAGGAATTGAAAATTCAACAGGGACTGGAGGGTGAGAAAGCCAAGGAAATCATCCATGCGATAAAGTCGCAGAACTTCAAAGTTCAGAGCCAGCTGCAAGATCGACAAATTCGCATGACTGGAAAAAAGAAGGACGAGCTCCAGGCGGTGATCCAGTTTATCCGCGGCCGTGACTTCGGCGTGGCGGCAAGTTTCAAGAATTTTCGCGATTAGCCGCCCTGAACCGGCGGCATGATCGAAATCTCGTCGCCGCGTTTCAGTTTGTAGTTGCGATCAATGAATTCGAGTCCCGCCGCGACCAGCATGCTTTTGTCGTGAGAGCGAAGGGCAGGAAATCGCTTATAAATTTGCTCCAACAGATCAGAAACCGTCGCGCCGTTCGTAAGATCGACATCGAGAGTGTCACTTCCGATAAGGTCGCGCAGTTGAGCGAAGAATCGCACTTTCATTTCATAAGTTCTTTTCTAAGAACTCCGATGCATGGCAAATTGCGATAGCGCTCGTCGTAATCCAATCCATAGCCGATCACGAATTTGTCTTCGATCTCAAAGCCGACATAGTCGGCATCCACCGCTCGCGCGCGTTTTTTCTTTTTGCTTAACAAGACACAAACTCGAATGCTGCGCGGCTGCGCAGTTTCAAGTTTCTCGCGGATCGCGGCCAACGTGTGGCCGCTATCAAGGATGTCGTCCAGGATCAGAACATGTCGATCTTTCACGTCTGGCGGCGCCACCTGATCAAAAATAACTTCACCGCTGGTCTGAGCCTTGCCGTGATAACTGGCGACGCTCAGACAATCCAGGCGCATCGGAAGAGGAATTCGCCGCATCAGGTCCGCCATGAAAACGAGACTTCCGTTGAGAACCGCAATTACGGTTAATTCGCGATCGCGATAATCGTTTGGGATTTGCGCGGCGATCTCATCCAGCCGCCGCAGGATCGTCGGCTCATCAAACAAAACGCGGTCGAGATCGTCTTGCACGATTCTTTATTAGGCCATCGCTCACGCGAAAGATCAACGCGCGACTTCCAATTCAAATGCTAATCTAAATAGATGCGTGTAAAGCACGAGCAATTAGAAGTGCGGACGAACGGGAAAGGTACCTACGAAATCACCGATGGGATTCAGGAGAAGATCGACAAGTGCGAGATCGACGACGGCATCGTCACGGTTTTTGTTCAGCACACGAGTTGCAGTTTGACGCTGATGGAGAACGCCGCGCCGGCAGCGCGGCGCGACTTGGAGAAATTCTTTGAGAAGCTCGTGCCCGAGGACGCCGATTATGAACACGACGACGAAGGTGCGGACGACAGCACGTCGCACATTCGAATGGTCCTCACGCGGACAAGCGAAACGATTCCGATCGACGGCGGAAAAATGCAGCTCGGCACCTGGCAAGGCATTTTTCTATTTGAGCACAGGCGTGACCCGCACCGGCGGCGCGTCCAGCTCACAATCATTGGGGAATAACCGAAGCGTTGCTTTTCCGCGCTGATAGCGCGCCCCGACGGGTCACCTAGGGAACTGAAAGATCGCGTATTCGCAGCAAAAACTTCTGAAGAAAGAGAACCTACCGGCAAAAAGTTTAATTTGTAACTCACGCAGCCTAGGCAGTCTACTTACTGAATGCCGTAAATCGCATCGACGAGTCGCAACGATTTCTCGTTAGGCAGAACCGATTGCTCCATCTGATTCATCACGTAGGCGAAACTGATTTTGTTTTCTGGATCGGCAAAGGCGTGCCATCCGCCTGCACCGCATTGACCTAGTTATGAATTGAAGTGTCTCCGTTGATAACGTCCCCGGCCGCAGAATAGCCGTTGCTGATCTGAATGAAGAAGTGATCCGGGCAGCTAATGAAATCAACCACATCCACGGTGAACCTTACGTTGCTACGGCGAGAAATTCTCGCCGTGCCGGAAAACTGCGCATGATTGCCAGTGATCGTAAAGCTAGTAATGGTCGTCGCTTCGAAGCCGATGCCAGCCGCGGGATCGGAATAGTTGAATGAGCTTCTCGCATTCTGACCGCTGGGTTGAACATGGAAGCTGAAATTGGCCTGGCCGCCTTTCACCGCGATTGAACCAACGCCGTCAATCTGTGTGCCCGTTGGGGTAGAGCAGGGTGTCGGCGTCGGAGTTGGAGTTGGCGACGGGGTTGGAGTTGGTCCGCAGCCACGAAGACAAGGTGTTGGAGTTGGCGTTGGTGTGGGCGTAGAAGTTGGCGTAGCCGTTGGTGTCGCTGTCGGCGTTGGGGTTGATTTGGGTGTCGGAGTAGGAGTTGGTGTGGGTGTGGGTGTGGGTGTGGGTGTGGGTGTGGGTGTGGGTGTGGGTGTCGGTGTGGGTGTGGGTGTAAACGTTGCTGTAGGTGTCGCGGTCGCAGTGGCTGTAGGCGTGGCCGTCGCAGTAGCTGTAGGCGTGGCCGTAGGTGTCGCCGTTGCAGTAGGCGTAGGCGTGGGCGTTCCCGCAGGCAGCTTAAAGGCGTAGATCTTGTTATCCGCCGGATAGTAAATGCGACCGCGAGTTACAATGCCTGTGTTCCATTTACGCGCGCCGGTCATCAGTTCGTTGGCGCCACCGCCGGCATAAACCACTGCGCCGGTATCGCCATTGTAACCGTGCAAACGCCCGTCGCCTCCACCACCTGCTACCCACACGATCACGTCATTCGTGCCATCCGTCGAGGTAACAAAAGCCGACCCCAGTCCGGTCTGGCTTACAGTCCAAGCAGAACTTATCGTAGGCGGACTTGTCGGGTTAACTTTGTAAGCCGCCACGGCATTACTTTCGGTATGAAAGACAAAATATGTTCCCTGGCTGGTTCGGTATGTGGCAGCTGATTGACCCCTCACAGCTGTTGGAAGGTTTGCCGAGGCTACCGGCGCAGCGATGCCGCCCAGATTATTGCGGTTTAGTAAATAGGCCAGGCCGTCTTTACCCAATGCGAGCACTAGTTGCGAAGGCGTCGCACCCGGCACGTCCATCAACGTGGCGCTCACACCACCAATGTCGGTGTCGCCGTTATCGAGCTGCTGCCAATTGGTTGGCGCCCAGTAGTCGGCAGGCTGGCCACTAAAGATGGGCCCGGTTTGCAACCGAATAATTGCTTCGCCGCCCATCCAAGTGGAAGCGTTGAACGTGTTTCCGGTGATCACAAACATGTTGCTGCCATCACTGGCAACGCCGCTGTGTCCCCAAATACCACCGCCGATGGCACTCGTTGCCCAAGCCATGACGCCGGAAGGATTGTTGATCGGAATGCCCACAACCCAACCGCGAAAAGTGCCACAGTCGCCGGCGAGCCCTGAAAATGGCACATAAAGGATGCCATTCACAACGGCGAGACCGCCGCGCTCGTTTTGCACATTAGAAGTAAACCCAGGTACTGACACATTCAGATCCACCGGCCAATTCGGGTTCGTCACGCCGGTGTCAACATTCAGCGAATAAACGAAATGCTTCTTAGTCGTGCCATCGATCATCGCATCCAGGAAAAGTGACCGGGAAGCAAGATCGACAACAGGGGTACCGCTGATGCCGAGGGGGCTGATGTTGCCGCACGGGAGCCCTGACGTGACCGCTGGGCCAAGGTTTCGCTGCCAAATGATGCTGCCGGCGTTGGCGTCAAGTGCGTAGACATTGTTCGACTCGGTAACGGCTATGATCATTGCCCCGTTCGGGCCACCTTCTACGTAAAGCGGCTGCGCGTAAACGTTGCCAGTGATTGTTCCGTTGAAGTTCAGGTCCCGAGTTAGATTGGCTGCGTTGGCTGGCGTAAACGTCGAATCGATGTAAAGACCGTCGCGAGATAGATTGTTGTGTTGCTGGGTGACGTTGACCTGCGCGTTTACAGGAAGAACCGCGTTCCACAAGACAGTGACGAGTGATGAAAATAAAATTAGAGACTTCATAGATCGGTAGTGAAAGTACTGGGCCGTCTTCTACAACAGTGCGCCGACAGTTTGTCAAGGGTTGCGGCAAGACAATTTGTAACAATCAGGTTATCTTTTGCAGCCGACACGGGTGATTCTTAAGAGGTGGAGCGCGTTGTCCTCAACGCGTTGCCAAAAAGATGCGGCTTTGCCGCCTGATATATTTGCGCCTTCGGCGAATCATTTCCCATCGCCTTGAGGACAAGGCGATCTACCTTTCATCTAGTTACTGAGCAACGCTAGCAAGTTTTGTTAGCGCTTTCATCTCAACTGATCAGCCGGCTTCTTTGGCCGGTTTTTTCTCAGGCGCCTTGGTCTGAGCGGGCGACGAACCCTTCGCGGGCTCCTTGGGCTGGGCGGATTTTTCTCCGCCAGACGAGCTGGCAGGAGCCTCCTTTTTCGCTGCCTCTTTGTAGGAATCGCTTCGGTAGTCAGTGCTGTAAAATCCCGATCCCTTGAAGATCAAACCCGCGCCAGTCCCGAGCAGGCGCTTCACTTTGCCGTGTCCCCACTTCGGCAACCGGCAGAGCTCTTTCGGGCATTCGCGAAATGGTTCGTCACGCATCGACTGGAATGCGTCGAAGTTCTGGCCGCACTTTTGACAAGAATACTCGTAGGTTGGCATCAGGAATATGAGACGACGCTCGAAAGTCTGCATCAAACGAGTTGCGATTCAAGCTTTCAAGTCGCGCTCGCTTTCCAACTACGAATGGGGATAAGTTAAAAGTCTTATAAGGTTTGAACGTTAAAAGTGTGCGGGATCGATCTTGTAACTTTTAACTCTTTTAACTTTTCAACTCCTTCACATTTGAGCTTCGTCATTTCCGTTGTTTCATTGGCGTCCATTCGTGTTTATTAGTGGTTCGTTATGACATACGGCGTGAACGAGATCGCAGGCTTGTTTCCCAGCCTGATGGAAATCAAGGATGAATCATTGCGGGAAAAGGTTGCGTCAGTGTGGAACGAAGCCATTACCACAGGCTGCGGAGGGAAAGGGTGGACCTTTGACGAATTACGCGCGGTCAAGTTCACCCTCCTGGCTGGCGACATCGACATGACCTTCGTGGAGCATCTTAACTCCTGTGCGCGGCAATGCATCGCCATCGCAGACGTGCTGGAGAGTTCGTTTCGGTGCGGCATTCCCATTCAGCGCGATTATCTCATCGCTGGTGCGCTACTGGCCGACGTGGGCAAGCCGCTCGAGTACGACAAGGACGCATCAGGCAAAGTCATTCAGGGAAAATTTGGGCAGCAGGTGCGACATCCGTTCAGCGGCGTTGCGCTCGCCTACAAGCATGGTATTCCCGGTGAGGTTCTGCACATCATCGCCACGCACAGTCATGAGGGCGACAAGGTGGAGCGCTCGATCGAATCGATCATTTTTCATCACGCTGATTTCGTGGATTTCGATATCGCCAAGGTGCTTGGCAAGCGCGCCGCGAAAAAGTGACGTATTTAAAATAAAGCAATGGCCCGCGAAATGCGCGAATTGACGCGAATTTTTCGGTTCATCTATTATCTTTTAGCCTGGTTCCTGTGTTTGGTGGGTAAATCAGAATTGATATGGGCTTAACGCTGGTTGAGAAGATTGCTGGGCGTCACGCGGATGGACTTGCTCCGGCCACGGTGGTTCGGAGCGGCGATTTCATCTCGATTCGCCCACGTCACGTGATGACGCATGACAACACCGGTGCGGTGATTCCAAAGTTCAAGCAGATCGGGGCGACAGCGGTCGCAGATCCGGCGCAACCGGTCTTCGCCATTGATCACGACATCCAAAACACTTCACCGGAAAATCTGGCCAAATACGCGAAGATCGAAGCATTCGCTCGTGAACACGGCATTGATTTTTATCCGCCAGGTACGGGCATCTCGCATCAGGTGATGGTGGAACAAGGCTACGTTGTTCCCGGTTCAATGGTGGTAGCAAGCGATTCGCACTCGAATTTATACGGGGCCGCGGCCGCCCTGGGCACGCCGGTGGTGAGGACCGATGCCGCGAGTATTTGGGCGACAGGCGTTACATGGTGGCAGGTCCCACCCGTGGCAAAGATGGTTCTCAAGGGATCGCTCTCGCCAGGTGTGCTCGGCAAGGATGTTATCATCGCGTTATGCGGACTCTTTAACAAAGACGAGGTACTTAATCACGCCGTCGAGTTCGTAGGCGACGGCGTAACGAATCTTCCAATTTCAGCGCGCATGACCATTGCCAACATGACTACCGAATGGGGCGCGTTAGCGGGCGTGTTTCCATTTGATGAAGTGACAGTGAATTATCTGCGCTCGCGCGTCCCCGAGTTCACGAACCCGAAACGCCCGGGAACACGCGGTCCGACGAGTCGCTCCGGTTACACGAATGGCGATATCGACGAGTGGTGGAACAATCGAACCGAACTCAGCGCTGATCCCGACGCGGAATACGCGATCGAGCTGGAGCTGGATCTTGCCACTGTCGTTCCGCACGTCTCCGGACCTAACGAAGTCAAAACCATGGTTTCGCTGCCAGAAATGGAACGGAAGCACGTGCCTATTCAGAAAGCGTATTTGTTATCGTGCGTGAACGCGCGCTTTGAAGATTTGCATGACGCTGCAGAAGTGGTGCGTGCCCGGGGCGGACACGTGGCCGATGGCGTCGAGTTTTATCTCGCCCCGGCGAGCGCCGAAGTGCAGGCCAGATCGGAATCGAACGGCGATTGGCAAACTCTATTGGGCGCAGGCGCGATTCCGCTACCGCCCGGTTGTGGCGCATGCATTGGGCTGGGACGCGGTCTGGTTCAAAAAGGCGAAATTGCGATCAGCGCGACGAATCGCAATTTCAAAGGACGCATGGGCGATCGCGATGCGTTCGTTTATCTTGCTTCGCCTGCTGTGGTCGCCGCCAGCGCGTTGGCCGGATTCATTTGCGCGCCGACAAATTTCAGTGAACGCCCCGCCGGTATCGCAGTCCGACGCCCTGAAAAAAAATCAAGGCCGGCAGGATCGGTGCAGATCATGGAAGGTTTTCCATCCAGCGTGCGCGGTCGCGTTCTGTTTATCGACAAAGACAATTTGAACACCGACGGCATTTATGCAGGAAAACACACTTATCGAGACGATATGACGCCGGAGCAAATGGCCGCGGTCACATTTGAAAATTACGATCCGAACTTCAACAACCTGTATCAGCGCGGCGATGTTGTCGTCGCTGGATTCAACTTTGGTACTGGATCGAGTCGCGAACAAGCCGCCACCGCGCTGAAGTTCAAAGGAATTCCGTGCGTGATCGCTGGCAGTTTCTCGGAAACCTACAAGCGCAACGCGTTTAACAACGGCTTCGTGGTGTTCGAATGTCCGGAGTTAGTGACGTACCTGCGCTCCGCCCTGACCGATCGCACGCCCACGACTGTTGGGCCTGAAATCACCATCGATTACGCCAAGTCGATCTTGAGTGTGGATGGAAAATCATTCTCCTTTCCGCCGCTGAGTCCAGCAGCGCAGGAACTGATTGTCGCCGGCGGCGCGGAAAACTTGGTGGCATCGCGGCTTTGCGCGAAGCCGGTTGCCTCCCTCCGATCTTGAGTTATTACAACCGGGATCAGCGATCCCGGCTACAGCAAAGCAGCGGCTGAACTGGTAGCAATTTGCGACCAGTTCGATCCCGCCCTTCGGCTGCCACGTTCTTCTAAGGTCGCAAATTGCGACCCTAGAGCTTCAAATTCTTCCGCGGTGAGTTGAAAAGCGAAGTCTTCAGGGAATCGTTTACGGTTACGGCGAAGTTGTTCATTGAGGCGCTTCGCGGTTACGCCGTAAACCACGGCTAGATCAGAATCGAGCACGACCTTTTGATCGCGAACGGTAAGAATTCTTATGTTCGGGGCCTTGTTTCTCATGCTACTGACAGGAACAATTTATCGCTTTCTGCTCGTCAAGCGTCGAGAAGATATCAATTGTCGGCTGGATGCGGTCTCAATTTGTGACCGCATACTTCCAAATGCATTCCGCGAGGCGCGTGTGCTGCCCGGAGTTGATCCGCTTGCGCGGCAGACCTCGCCCGATAAAGTCGCCTTCCTATGGTGAAATACAGAATTGCGTGGATGCCGGGCGACGGAGTCGGCAACGATGTGATGGAGGCGGCGCGGATCGTTCTCGATCGAATGAAATTTGATGCCGAGTACGTGCCTTGCGATATCGGCTGGGAGTTCTGGTGTTCGGAAGGCAATGCGCTTCCCGATCGCACCGTGAAAGCCCTCAAGGAAACGACGTGCGCGCTGTTCGGCGCGATTACCAGCAAGCCGCAGGACAAAGCGAAAGAAGAATTGAGTCCGGAACTCAAGGGCAAAGGATTAAGTTATTTCTCGCCCATCGTAGGACTGCGCCAGTTGTTCAACCTCCACACCAACATGCGACCGTGTAAGAGTTATCCGGGCAACCCGTTGAATTATCGTGGTAACAAGATCACGAACCCGAGCGGCGAAGATGTGCCAATCGATCAGGTTGTCTTCCGTGAAAATACAGAGGGCATGTATGGCGGCGTGGAGTTTTTCCCGTTGCCGGAATCGGTTTACACCGCGTTGTGCGCGAATCCGAAAATGAAGAAGTGGAAGGAGAAGGGCCTTGAGAATGTCGCGCTCTCCACACGCATCATGAGCGTGCAGGGGTGCACCAATATTTGTAAAGAAGCGTTCGAATATGCAAAGAAAACCGGACGCAAACGCGTGACGCTAATCGAGAAACCGAATGTGCTACGCGAGACCGGTGGTTTGATGACGCGCTGTTTCCGCGACGTGGCAAGGAATTACCCGGATATCTGGGCAGACGAAGTGAACATCGACGCCATTTGCATGTGGATGTTCAAGAATCCGCAGGATTACTCAGTGCTCGTAGCTGAAAACATGTTCGGCGACATCGTCAGCGATTTGTGCGCGGGCCTTGTCGGCGGACTCGGCTTCGCGCCCAGCGCGAACTTGGGCGACAACTACGCTGTATTCGAACCGACGCACGGTTCCGCGCCGAAATATGCCGGCCAATACAAGGTGAACCCGATCGCGATGTTGCTCACTGTGAAACTGATGTTCGACTGGCTCAAGGAAAACGAAATGGCAACGCGTTTGGAAACCGCGATTGCACGCGTGATCGCCGAAGGCAAAGTCCGCACGTATGATATGGGTGGCAACGCTTCCACGCTCGACGTAGCTAAAGCCGTCGCTGATTACGCGACTTCATGAACCAAACACCGCGCTTTAAAGTTTCTTGCTGCTAGAAGTGATCGCCCGTAAAATCCGCGCCGCGGATCTTATGCACGAGGCTTGTGGTGGTAAGCAGTCAGCGCGAGCCACGCTTGTCAGCTCGGGATGAATTCTATGTGGCGGATTGGCCGATGGAAAAAGCGCCCATCGGCTTTGCATCGGGATGCGGCTCCCTTTTCATGAGATTGCTCTCGACATATCGGCGGAATTCATCCCCAAACATATAACCCCGTTCTTTCCAAAAGGCTTTGCCACCAGGCGCGCAAACGAGATTCATAATGACAAACTCCCAAGCCATCCAGAGCGGCGACGCAAGCAGTCCCTCGCGCCACTTCAGAAATGCATTCTGCGAGTAAGAAAGAAACGCCATAAAGGTTGCGACAAACCGAACTCGCTCCTTTTCAGAAAGCGATCCGTAGTCACGCAATCCTTTCGCAACGATTTGGGAAAGCTCATCATCAGCGGCAACCAGGTGGTACCATTGGGCGAAGTGTTCGTGCACGGTCTGAGCGGTGGCCGATCGGACGGCGTTGGTGTTTTGCCGAATCTGATGCGCGACGTAGAATAGTGAGATCACCACGGCAAGAGCGCCGACGATCTGTCCGAGATTGGCGAGGTCGTTGAGATTCATGGGTTCCAATTACAGCCACGCGGGCGATTGAGGTCAATCGCCCCTACCTGCGGCGACTCCGTGCTTGAGCTGGCGCTCATACTCCGAGCTGTCGAAATGCCCTTCCGATTGTGCGATGAATCCGGGGTCGCCGATCTGCCAAAGTTCATATCCGCTGATTCGAACGCGTTTGCCCGTGCCGCCGGGTCCGGTGTTCGTTCCGCTTAATGTCCGATGGAAGACGGCGTCGCAGGAGCTCCGCCCTCCATCGGGTGTACTGCATTCGAGTTTGTCGAACGTCACGATCATGTCTGGAAAAGTTTTCATGAATCGTTGCGCCTCCTCAGCAATCGCGGCTCGGCCGACAGCGGGCGGTCCGTCGTTTACGCTTAACGAACCTGTCTCGGCGAAGAAGGCGGCCACACTCTGAGGATTTGGGCTGCACCACGCCTTGGCATAACGCTGTGCAAAATCGGTTAACTCAGGAAGCATCATCCTAATCGCTGAATCAGCGCACCACCAGATCCAGCTGGCGCACATCAAGACCGGCCTCGCGATAGTAATTTCGAGTCAGCGCGAGAAGGCTGAATCCATCCTCGTAGGCGGCGAAGCCACCATTCACCGCCTTATCCAGATAGATGAGGCCGCCTTGAACAACAAACAACGTCATCATCGGCTCTGGTGAGTCATCGGTGATTACCAGTGTGTGAGCCTCGCCCGCAGGTTCGTAGATGTAAGTTCCAGGCTTTGCAATCCAGTCATGCTCCAGATATCGCCAGTGACCACGCATCGTATAGCCATGCACGGTGCCAACATGGTAGTGAGTCCCCACCATCGAGCCGGGAAGACCTTTCAGAATGACGCTGAATCCCCCAGATGTGACATTAAAGCAACAAGGCTGGAACCAGACACCATTCGCGTAAGGAACCCAGAGACGCTCATCTTCCAGGTTAACGTTCGTGATGAAGTGTTCGCGGCTCCTTCGACTCGGCTCGAGGCCGTCGGTGAAACTGCTAAAGACATTGATCGGCATAGTCCTCCTTTTTGTGAGTCAATAATTGAGGCGTCAAGCAGCATCTATGACGATTGCTCGTACTACGAGATCCATCTTCTGGCCTGATCGTTGACGCTTTCAGAGTTACCGACGACCACCGCGAATAAATTGCGCAGAAGTCGGCGTTGTCGTGCCGTGACTTGGTGAGGTCGCCCCAGTGCACTGTGAGCGCGTTTACCGCTGACTGCCGCCGTTCCCTGGTCTGCACTCGAATCTGCACGGCGAGATAAATAATGGAAGGGATTCCGATATATGCCGTCGCTATTTGCCCGATCGCCGCCAGCACTTCCCAGTTCATCGAATCGTGTGTCTTTTAAGTAAATCCAACACCCTTTAGGAGCGACAAGAACTTCACGACGGGTGAGCCCCTATCTTTTGTCAGCAGGTCCAGGCGTCGAAGCTACGAGGTCGGAATTCCACATGTCGGCGACACATTTCCATTTTCCGTCAGGTTGTCTTTCCCACACCTCGAGGTATTTCCCATGATCGTTGATCGGTTTGCCGCTGGTGTCATTCATGGTCAGCTCGTAGGCGCCGCTCACCCACGCCATCTCGCCAGACGTGCCGAGTTGAACTCTGGCCGGTTTCCAAGTGATCACGAGGCCGGAACTCGTGAGCAGATCTTTCCAGAAATTCCGGATCGCTTCTTTTGTCGCTGCGCTTCTGGTATTGGGAGGGAGCACGATCGCATCATCGGAATAGTACGCGATCGTCTGCTCGAGGTCTTTAGCTGCCGCGGCTTTCGACCATTGCGCATCGAGATCACGAAGAATTCGCTTCACTGGCTTTGTATCGCTCGCGTTTTCCGACTGCGAACCGGCAGTGGATTGCGCCGAGATCGAACCCGGCGCGTTCTTTGAAAACGTGGCTGCTCGCTTCGGTACCAACAGTTGGTAAGCGGAGAGACCAAAGGCAATGACAGCGACGCCGATGATAAATCTCGCAAACGTGCGACGGCTCCAATACGGGATGACCTCGTCAGGTGAAAGATCCTCGGTTCGCTTCAAGCCTTCAGGCGTCATTTCGAAAGACCACGAAATGAACAGAGCCAGCGCGAAGCCAAGTGCGAGCAACACGACGAAAGCTGTGATCATCCATTCTGGCGCGTCAAGCATTGGCAAAAAAACCGCTGCAATCTCAATCAGCAGCCACGCCACCACGGCATAGGTCAGAGCAACTCTGAACACGTTGCGTCGTCTTAGCTCGGAGAAGAATGAAGGCTTCGCGTTCATGACCCTGCGGGTAAACCAAGTTTCGCGAGCAACTTGTTGTAACGCGGATCGTCGCGCAAGCCGCGCAACAGCGGATCTACCAAAAGCGTCAGCGTGCCGGTGTCGTGCTCATCGAAAGCGATCTGCAACCACTCGAATGCTTTGTCTGTTTCGCCGCGCACGGCGTAAACTTCAGCGATTTGATAGGCCAACTGATCTCGGCCATTGGCGATAAGGTCGGCTAGAGTCGCGTCTGCTGCCTGACGATCCCCACGGACCTGTTGTGCAAGCGCGAGCTCGAAACGGCGATAGCCGTCGTCCGGTTCCAGTTGAGCTTCGCGCAAGGCCGTCTCACCATCGCCGCGCAACACAGCGATCACCACCTGCCATCGATGACTGGAGGCAGAGGCCGGCTGCAACTCTGCCGCTTTGCGCGCAGCCGCGTCCGCCTCATCCAGCTTTCCGGCAAACAAAAGAACTCGAGCCAGGTTGCCCTGCGCTATAACAGAAAGAGGGTCGAGTTCCACCGCATATCGGGCCTGCCGCTCAGCTTCATCGAGTCGTCCCAGATAAAGAATTACCCGGGCCAGCAGATCGTTGGCCGTCGGGTTTGTGGGCGAGAGTTCTTTCGCACGCTTCAATTCGCTCATGCCTTCGGTAAATTTCCAATCAACAAAAAATCGAACCCAGCCGAGGGCAGCGCGTGCCTCGGCCAACGCTGGCGCGATCGCCACGGCCTTTACGGCATCGCTCCGGGCTTTTGACCACGCCGGCTCACGTTGACCTGTTATGTCCCCAATAAAAGTCCACGATTCGGAGCGCTCTGCGTAAGCCAAAGCATAATCAGGGTCGAGCCGAATGGCCTGATCGAAAAAACCGACAGCTTTGCGATAGTCCTCGAGATTCCGACGCTGGAAATGGAAATGACCCTGGAGATAGGCGTTATGCGCTTCCACATTCTTCGGGGCACTTTTTTGAGCCGAATCCGATCCGAGCAAGGTCACCTTCAACGACTCGGCGACTGCCCTGGCAATTTCCTCCTGCACGGCAAAAATATCTTTGAGTTCGCGATCGAATGTCCGGGTCCACAGCTCAATTCCGTCCGCGGCATTAATCAGTTCGGCAACAATGCGCACCCGGTCCCCCTGCTTGCGCACGGTGCCTTCGAGAAGCGTGCTCACGCCCAGTTTTTCGCCAATGGTTTTTGGTTCGTCTTTTCTGTCTTTGAAACGAAACGAAGAGCTGCGACCGATCACCTTGAGACCGCTGATTTGGGCTAACGCTGCAATCAATTCTTCTGAGAGCCCGTCCGAAAAATAATCGTCGCCCGGATCGCCGCTCTCGTTAAGCAATGGCAGAACCGCAATTGATTTCTGTGGAATCGCTGTAGCAGTCTCGCTGTGTTGAGGCGTTGCATTTCCAGCGGTATAGCGTCCGAGAAAAAACAAACCGATCGACAGAAGCGCGCCGATGGCGACTATGTAGATCCAAGCTTTGCCCCGTGAGTGCTCACGCGCCGCGTCAGCAACTATCGTTCGCTTGATTCCTTGCGGCGTCGATTCAAACGCCCACGCAATAACGAGCGCGATCGGAAAACCAATCGCGATCAACACGATCACCAAACGCACAATCCAGTTTGGGATTTCCAGGAAAGGAAATATCTGCGTCGCAATTTGAGCAATTAACCAGCCGACAACCGCATAGGCGACGGCCACTTTGTAAACATTGCGCCGCTTGAGCTCCGCGAAGAAGTTACAATTGCTCATTGGGACTCGCCCGGATTCATTTCGACGCAGTTTGTGATTTGAATTCTCGCGCCGGAATGATTTTTTCGGCGAGCGCTTCGAAACGAGGATCGCCGCGGAGGTCGTCGAGCAGCGGATCGACTCTGATGTTATAAACATTGCCACCGTCGTTTTCCCGATAGGCGCGCTCCAGTTCATCCATCGCCCGGTTCTTGTCACCTAATCCAAGGTACACGAGTCCGACGCCGTACGCGGACACGTAGCGCGTCTTAGCCTGTTGGTTAAGCTGGGTCAGAATTCTATTCGCCTCGTCATGTTGCCCCGCTCGGGCGTACGCTTGGCCCAGCAGTGCGAGAACGAACGGATCGTCATCCAACTCGGAGGCCTTACGATATTCGGCGATGGCTTCAGGCAGCTGTCCTTTGAGCTGAAGCGCCTGGCCCAGATAGTAATGGGCCAGATAAAAGCGCGGCTCCATTTCGATGGTCTTGCGAAGCTGCGTGATGGCTTCGTCATAGCGTCGCGCAAAACAGTAATCCTGACCGAAATCGGCGTTATTGATCAGAGACAGCGGATCCAATTCGATTGAGCGTTTGGCCTCGGCTATGGATTCATCGAATCGCCCGAGCGCTAACAGAGGTCCGGCGGCAAACCAGTGGCGCGCGGTTGCGTAGTTTGGATTCAATCGAAGCGCGCGTTCGAACTCGGCGATCCCGTGTTGCGAATCGAAATCGTAACCAGTGAGTATTCTGCCCGAGGAAGCGTGCGCCTCCGCCAGTGTGTCGTCGAGCTCCAATGCTCTTTTGATTGCGGCTTTCGCCTGTGGAACAGAATCTTTCGGAGCAGCAGCGCCGTAAGGGGAAAGAAGCAAGTAAGAGTCGGCCAGACCGGAATAAGCCAGCGCGTAATCCGGATCCTTCGTTATCGCCTGGTTGAAATAATCGATCGCTTTGCGCAAGTCCGCGCCGGTCCGCTTGTTCCAAAAAAATCTGCCCTTCAGGTAGAACTCATAAGCTTCGGGATTCGCGGTCGGCTTTTTCGAGATCGCCGTTATTTCCGAACCAGTCAGTTTAGCCTGCAATGTTTCAGCGATCGTTTTTGCGATGTCGCTCTCGGTCGCGAAAATATCGGTAAGTTTTCGATCGTAAATTTCCGCCCAGAGATGCGCATCGTTCATGGCATTGATGAGCTGCACATTGACCCGCACCTGATCGTTCGCTTTCTGAACACTGCCTTCCAAAATGTTCATGACGCCCAGTTGCTTCGCGATGTCGCGCAAATCAGATGGCGCACTTTTGAAACGCTGGGTGGACGTCCGCGAGATGACCTTCAGGTCCGCGACCTTGGCAAGGCGCGTCAGAATTTCATCCTGCACACCTTCGGCGAAGTACGCGTTGCTCTTGTCTTCGCTCAAACTATCGAAGGGAAGGACCGCGATTGATTTGCTTGGAATGTCGTTGGGCGCGGTAGCGGCCGTTCTATTTCCAGCGGTGTAGCGGCCGAGAAAAAATAGCGCGATCGAAACCGCGGCGCCGATCACAACGACATAGATCCATGCATGTTTTTTCTGTCCCGGTACCGCCGGCATGGTGTCGGCGGTTTCAGTGCGCCTAATTCCCTGCGGCGTGATTTCAAACATCCACGCCAGCACCATGGCAATCGGCAAGCCGAGGATGATCAGCAGGACAATCAAGCGGATCGCCCAGTTTGGAATGTCGAATACCGGAAACACCTGCGCGATTCCCTGCGAGAGAGCCCAGCCCGCGACGATGTAGGCGACCGCAACTTTGTAAACGTTGCGCCGCTTCAGTTCGGAAAAGAAATTTCCAGGGTTCACTGTTTTTTCGACACGACTTTCTGCACGAGGGCCTCGAAACGCGGATCGCCGCGCAGATTGTCGAGCATCGGATCAACTTTTATGGCAAAAAGGTAGTTGGTCTCACCTTGTGCGTAGGCGCGCTCCAGCTCCTCGATGGCACGAGCTTTGTCACCCAACGCTGTCTGAACCAGCGCTAAGGCGTAAGGCGCGATGTAGTGCGACTTCGCTTCCTCATTTAGCCGAGCGAGAATCTTTTGCGCTTCATCCTTCTGTCCATTGCGCGCGTAGCCCTGACCGAGCATGGCGAGTGAGTAGGGATCGTTGTTTAACTCGAACGCTTTTTGAAATTCAGCGATCGCCTCGGTCAAGCGTCCCTTAAATTGAAGAACCTCCCCCCAATAGTAATGCGCCAGAAAAAACTGGGGATCGATTTCAAGTGTCTTGCGAACCTGCGCCTCGGCTTCGTCGTAGCGGCGGGCACTAAAATAAATCCAACTAGTGTCGGCATTGATGACCAATGAGAGTGGATCGAGCTCGATCGCGCGTTTTGCTTCCGAGATGGCCGGATCAAATTGGGCAAGTGTTAGATGCGCCAAGGCAAGCCAGTGATGCGCGGTCGCATAGTTTGGCTTCAATTCTACCGCACGCTTCAGCTCGTCCAGCGCGCCATGAAGATCAAGTTCAAGGGTCGCAAGCAACCCAAAAGAAGCGTGAGCTTCGGCTAACGAATCGTCGAGCTCGAGCGCTTTCTTCAGAGCTGATCTTGCCGGCGGAAGTGATTCCCCGGGAGAAACAGCGGCGTAGGAAGAAAGAAGCAGATAGGAGTCGGCCAGGCCGACATAGGCCAGCGCATAATTTGGATCTTTGGCAATCGCTTGATTGAAATAGTCGATCGCTTTGCGTAGATCCGTGCCAGTCCGCTTGTTCCAAAAGAATCGGCCTTTGAGATAAAGTTCGTACGCTTCCGGATTCGCGGTCGGCGCTTTCGCAATCGAGCTTTTCTCCGCGCCGGTCAACTTGGCCTGCAATGTTTCGGCAATTGCTTTTGCGATCTCGCTCTCGACCGCAAAAATGTCAGTGAGCTTGCGATCGTAAGTGTCAGCCCACACATGCGCGTCCGTCATCGCGTTGATAAGCTGCACATTTACGCGCACCTGATCGGCTGCCTTTTGGACGCTGCCTTCGAGAATGTTGGTCACACCGAGTTGTTTTGCGATCTCGGGAAGATTTTCCGGTGCGCTTTTGAAATGTTGGGTCGATGTGCGCGAAATGACTTTCAGGTCCGCCACCTTGGCTAGTCGCGTCAGGATTTCATCCTGAACGCCCTCGGCGAAGTAGGCGTTGTCGGGATCACGACTGAGATTATCGAACGGCAAAACCGCGATCGATTTATTCTGAATGCCGGCGGGTGAGGCTGTTTTGTTTCCAGCGCTATAGCGTCCAAGGAAAAACAATCCGATCGACACCACGGCGCCAATCACAACGACATAAAGCCAGACGTATTTCTTCGGTTTGGCTGACGCCGGCATCGCATCAGCCGTTGCCGTACGCTTAATTCCTTCAGGCGTTATCTCGAACATCCAGGCGAGGACGAGCGCAACCGGTAAACCCGCGATGATCAGAATCACGATCAAACGAATGATCCCGTTCGGAACGTCGAACACTGGAAAAACCTGCGAGATCCCCTCCGAAAGCGCCCAGCCGCCGACGATGTAAGCGACTGCTACTTTGTAAACATTGCGCCGCTTCAGCTCGGCGAAGAAGTTGTTCATTTCGAAGCCGTCGGTGATTTGAATTCTGCAGCTGGAACAATTTTTTCGGCAAGCGCTTCGAATCGTCGATCGCCGCGCAGTGGATCAAGAAGCGGGTCAACTCTAATCCATCCTACGTCAGCACCGGCGCGATCCTGGTAACTTTGTTCAAGCCAACGTAGCGCCTCCTCTTTGTTGCCCAGTCCAAGATTAGCGAGGGCAAAGCTGTAGGCTGAGACATATCGCGCTTTGGATAGCGCCTTCAGTTGGTCCAGGATTTTTTCGGCCTCCATCTTGTTACCCGACAAGCCATAAGCGTGGGCGAGCAGCGCGAGCACCGAAGGGTCATCGTTTAACGCTCGCGCCTTCTGGTACTCCGCAATCGCCGCGTCACGAGCGCCTTTCATTTCTAGCGCCTGACCAAGAGTAATATAAGCGAAGTAATAACCGGGATCCATTTCCAGCAGTTTGCGCAGCTGTGCGATCGCTTCATCGTAGCGGCGCGCGTAATAGTAATCGACGCCCAGATCCGCATTGATGACGAGAGAGAGAGGGTCCAACTCGACCGCTCGCTTTCCCTCGGCGATTGCGTCGTTGAACCGGCCTGTTGCGGACAGAGTGTTGTTGCCATACTGCTGGTGCGCAATCGCGTAATTTGGGTTCAACTCAATGGCGCGTTGAAATTCCCTGTTTGCTTGGGAGAAATCGAAATCGTAATACCAAATCGCCAGCGCCAATGAAGTACGCGCTTCAACCAGAGTATCGTCTAGCTCAAGGGCCTTCTTTGCCGCTGCTATAGCTTTCGGGTAACAATCTCGAGGATTACCTCCCGAGTAGCCGGGTATCAACACGTAAGCATCGGCGACACCGGCGTAGGCGAGTGCGTAGTTTGGGTCTGCCGCGATGGCCTGTTGAAAGTAATCGATAGACTTCTTCAGATCGTTACCGGTGCGCTTGTTCCAAAAGAATCGCCCCTTTAAATAAAGCTGGTGCGCCTCGGTATTTGAAGTCGGTCGCGCGGCGATGACGTGCTGTTCGGAGCCGGTTAACTTTGCCTGTAACACATCGGCAACCGTTTTCGCGATCTCAGTCTCGACTGCAAAAATGTCCGTCAGTTTGCGATCGTAAGTGTCGGCCCAAAGATGCGCGTCCGTCAGTGCATTGATGAGCTGCACATTCACGCGGACGTGGTCATTAGCTTTCTGCACGCTTCCTTCCAGAATGTGGGCCACGCCAAGCTGCTTCGCGATCTGGGGAAGATTGTCCGGCGTGCTTTTGAAGTGTTGCGTCGATGTGCGCGAAATCACTTTAAGGTCGGCGACCTTGGCCAACCGCGTGAGGATTTCATCCTGCACGCCTTCCGTGAAGTAAGCGTTGTCCGGGTCGCGGCTCAGATTGTCAAACGGCAACACCGCAATCGATTTCTGTGGAACTGTAGCCGCCTCGCTCTGCCCGCCGCGCCGTAGCTCCTCGGAGGCGGGTCGAGGCGTTTGAGCCGTGTATCGCCCTAGAAAAAACAACGCGATCGAAACCGCAGCGCCGATCGCGACCACATAAATCCAAAGATATTTTTTCGGTTTCGCTGACGCAGGCATCGCGTCGGCGACCGCGGTTCGCCTAATCCCCTCCGGCGTAAGTTCGAAGTACCACGCGAAAAACACGGCAACCGGCAAACCAACTATAATGAGCACTACGAGCAGGCGAATCAGCCAGTTCGGAACATCGAAGACCGGAAAGACCTGCGCGATTCCCTGGGAAAGCGCCCAGCCCGCGATGATGTAGGCGACGGCGACTTTCAAAACATTGCGCCGCTTTAGCTCGGCGAAGAAGTTGTCGATCTTCACTTGGCGGCCGCAGCGGAGTCTTTCGGCGCGAGGGAAGCGACGATTTTGTCGAAGCGCGGATCACCGCGGAGCGGGTCCCACGAGGGCAGCAGTTTGAGTCGACCGTAACTGAGGAAACCGGGTAGTTGTGCCGCCTTCGCGAGATTTTGCAGAGCGAGGTCTTTTTCGCCGACCCATGCAGCGACGATGGCCGAATACTGGATCATGTCCGCGCCGTTGAGGGAATCCTTCGCCACCGGCACCAGCTCAACGGCACGCCGGATTTCGCGGAGCGCTTCCTCTTTTCGGCCGAGCCCGGCATCAATCAACGCAAGGATGCAAACGGCCGGGCCGTAATCCGGCTGCGCCTGCACAATCTTCTCCTGCTCCGCACGAAGAGCGGCAAAAGCGGACTGCGCTTTGCTTTCGTCTTTCAACATCCGCCCGAGGAGCCCGCGGCCAAACGCGGAGTTGAACTGCGTGGAGTTATCGCCAAACGTAGCGTCGCCAAGTGCTGTAAGGGCCGTTTCTGCCGCTGCTTCATCGCGCTCGGCCAAAGCGCAGATAAACCACACATCGGCGACACTCCTGATTGCCGCTGGGTTTTTCGAGCGGATTTCATCAATCATCTGATGGAGCGGTCGAGTGTCAGCTTTCCAGTCGAGGAAAGCGAGGGCTCGCGCTGCCCTGGTCTCAGGATCATCTGGTTTGATCGATAATGCGCGGTCGTCGGTGGCAATCACCTCAGCATAGCGGCGGAGAACCTGGTAGCTGAGTGCGAGCTGTTGAAGAGTGAAGAAGTTGCGCGGATCAATCTCCACCGAGCGCTGGTAATTGGCCAAACCTTCATCATGTTTGCCCTGGCGACGCATGATGGCGGCGGTCAGTTCAAAAATGCGCGGATCGTTCGAAAGTGTTCGGCGCGCGACGTCGAGCTCAGCCAACGCGGCTCCGTAATCGCGATACCCACTGTAGAGATGTTGTGCTCGCGCGACATGCACCTCGCCGGCATCAGGCCGCAGCCGGAACGCAGCATCGACCGCCCCTTCGGCTAACGCGCGCCGCTCAGGAGTGTGATCCAACAGACCGTACAAACTATCGTGGGCAGACGCGAGCTGGCACTGCGCCGCAAAGAAGGAGGGATCGCGGGCGAGGGCTTGGTTAAGCAAATCGATTCCTGAGCGCAGGTTCTCTTGAGCGAGCGCACTGAAACCGGTGTTGAGAATGAGATCCTTCGCCCGGCTGTAGAGTTCAAAAGCAGCCACATCTGTGGTTGGGCGTTGCTCGATTGCGCTTTTCTCGGCGGGTGAGAGTTTCGCCTGCAACTGGTCGGCGATGCTTTTGGCAATCTCGCTCTGGATGGCGAAGACATCGGCCAGATCCCGATCGTAGGTCTGCGCCCAGAGGTGCACGTCGTTGCGCGCATCGATCAGCTGCGCGATCACCCGCACCTTATTGGCCGCCCGCTGCACGCTGCCTTCGACCACATGCGCCACGCCGAGCTGTTGAGCAATCTCGCGCAGGTTGCGCTGCGCCACCGCTTTGTACTGCATCACCGACGTACGGCTGATCACGCGCAGGTCGGCGACCTTGGCCAGGTCGCTCAAAATCTCGTCCTGCACGCCATCGGTGAAAAACTCGTTTTCCGGATCGCGGCTGAGGTTTTCAAATGGAAGGACCGCGATCGATTTCGCCGGTACTTCGGTCACACCGGACCGTCTGCTCGGGACATTGTAGTGACCGAATAAAAACCACCCTCCTGCGATCACGAGCAGCAGAAGCACAGCGGCCACAAGCCACCCGATCGGAATTGACCGTCGTGGCGCAACGGGTTTTTGGCCTTGTGAGGTTAACCGGGTATCCCTCTCCCATGGCAGCACGACGCGGAATAAATCCATCGGCACCTGGACGTTCTTCAGTTCAATTGGAGCCAACTTCTCGAATGTGACTTCAAGCGCGTTGTGGATCTGACGTTCAACGTCCACGGAAATGCAAATTCCACCAATCCCGGCTACCGGCTGGATGCGCGAAGCGATGTTCACCCCATCACCGTAGACATCGCCCTCGCGGTGCACGATATCGCCAACGTGAATGCCGATCCTTAATTCGATGCGCTGCTCACGTGAGACATCGGGATTGCGTTTGGCTAATGTGCGTTGAATCTCAAGCGCGCATTGGGCCGCCTCCAAAGCGCTCTGGAACTCGACCAAAAACGCGTCGCCGATCGTTTTGATTTCGGTCCCGTTGAAGCGCGGAAATATTGATCTCAAAATCCGTCGGTGCTGCTCGAGCAATTCAAGAGCGAGTGCTTCGTTCCGCTGCGACAGCGCGGTGTAGCCGACCATGTCGGTAAACATGATGGCGGCAAGCCGACGCTGTTCAGATGAAATACTCATGCAAAGATGATCGTCAGCAGCACCCAATTTGGAATTTCAAAAAAAAGGCGTGCGTCACGACTTGAACCAACAACCAACCAACACCCGCGTAGGCGACCGCGCCTTTGTAAATGTTGAGGCGCTTCAGTTCGGCGAAGAAATTCTTCGAGCTCACAGATTCTTTTGCGGATTCGGCACTTTAGCTGAATCGATTCCGGTTCGTCGCAAAAGATCAGCGAAACGCGGATCGGAACGGAGCGCACGAAACTCGGGACGGAACATATAGCTATAAAATGAGCCGGAATGCTCCTCGAACGCGCGCTCAAGCCAGCGCAACGCTTCGTCTTTCTCGCCGAGCGCTAAATACACGGCAGCAATTGAATCAGCGGCGACGTATTGCTGACGCGATTTTTCTATTAACTGATCGACAATACGACGCGCATCATCTCGCCGCCCCATCTTCGCGTAAGTAATCCCCAGGCCCGGGCTTGGAAAATGCGTTTGCGCCTGGGCTTTTTCATAAAGTGCGAGCGCTTGGTTGAAGTCACCTTTTGCGCGATACGCATCAGCCAGTGGCGGATCAAAGTAAACGTAGTTTGGATCAAGTTGAACCGAACGTTGCCCAGCGTTGATCGCATCTTCTATGCGGTCGGCTGAGCGATACCACAGAACCGCAACGAAGCAGATTGGCGGCGAAAGCGGATCGAGCCTCTCAGCCTCCTCAATTTCTTGGACTGCCTCCTCTAACTCGCCTTGCGCAGATTTGAGGAACGACATAAACAGATGAGCATCCGTTGAGTTAGGATCGATCTCCATAGCGCGCTTCAACTCCTCTTCTTCACCGGACAAGTTGCGATCCAATATTCGTTTCGTCTCTCCGAGGTAGCAGTGTGCATCGGCGTTGCGTTCATCCAAGGCGAGCGCCTTCGATGCCGCTTCCTTGACTTTCGCATAGGCTTCAAGCGGTCTTACATACGCGTCCGCCAGCCAAATCCAGGCTTTCGCGATACCGATCCAAGCGCGCGCAAAATTCGGATCTTTATCCAGAGCCCGCTGGAAAAAGATCAGACTTTTCCGCAAGTTTTCCTCGTCGCTCTTGTTCGAGAGATAAAGACCCTGCAGATAAAGATCGTAGGCCTCGGTGTTTTGACGTGCGCGCGCGGGCGGGGCGACCGCGAGCTTGATCTTGAGCGCGTCGACAATTGATCGCGTGATCTCGTCCTGAACGGCAAACACGTCCTTCAATTCGCGCTCGTAAGTGTCCGACCACAGATGAAAACCATCGCGCGCGTTGATCAACTGCGCTGTAATGCGAATGCGATTCCCTTCTCTGCGCAGACTGCCCTCGAGAATATTCCCGACGTTAAGTTTTTTCGCAACGTCGCCGACGTCCGCATTCTTGCCTTTAAAGGAAAACGACGACGTGCGCGCTACGACCCGCAGACCGTCTACTTTCGCCAGCGCATCGAGAATCTCTTCGCTCATGCCGTCGCAAAAATATTCCTGATCTTTCGCCTGGCTCATATCGACGAACGGCAGCACCGCGATCGATTTCTGGTCGGCGGCGGGCGCTGTGCTCGGCATGTTCGACGATTTTGTCGCCTTGCCTGATTGACGATCGCTCCACCACGAACCGAATCCGATGAAGGCTAGAACAATCGCACCGACCCAAACCAAACGCGAAGCTGGGAACGAGCGGCCGCTTACTCTCGTTTCTGCATTCTTACGTTCTGCCTTCGCCCCCGGTTCCCATGGCAGCACGATGCGAAACAAATCCATCGCCACCGAAATGTTCTTCAAATCGGTCGGCGCGAGCTTCTCGAAGCGCGCTTCGAGTGCGTTGCGAATCTGCCGCTCCACATCCATCGACACGCAAATCCCGCCCGCGCCCGCCAGCGCCTCGATCCGTGAGGCGATGTTCACTCCGTCGCCATACACATCGCCGCCCCGATGCACCACATCTCCAATGTGAATCCCGATCTTCAGTTCGATGCGGCGCTCGGCCGTTACGTCATGGTTGCGCTTGGCCAGTGTGCGCTGGATTTCGATGGCGCACTGGGCCGCTTCCAACGCGCTGTTGAACTCGATCAGGAAAGCGTCACCGATAGTTTTGATCTCGGCGCCATTGAAGCGAGGAAAGATCTCGCGGAGCAGCCGGCGATGTTCCTCTAACAATTCCAGCGCCAGCTTATCGTCGCGTTGCGAGAGCGCGCTGTAGCCAACCATGTCTGTGAACATGATGGCGGCGAGCTTGCGTTGTTCGGCCTTGGCGCTCATTTATCGAGGCCCACTTTTTTTAGTAACGCCTGGAAGCGCGGCTCGTTGCGAACGCTGTCGTAGATCTGGTCAATCTTAAGATACCAACAAGCGCTGTCCTGCTGCTCGTAAGATTTTTCCAGCCAATCCAAACATTTTTCTTTTTGGCCAAGTCCAAGATAGATCGTCGCGAACGCTGTTGGACTGACGAATTGCCGTTTCGCCAGTTGTTCGAGTTCGCGTAAGACGACCTCGGCCTTCGCGCGTTCTCCGGAAATGGCATAAGCGTAGCCGAGGAATCCTTGATACCACGCACCGGGATCCGGAGCTTTGGATTTTTGCAATTCCGCGATTGCGCCGGCCGTGTCGCCTTTTTTAAGGAAAGAGAGGCCTAACAAAACGTGGCTGATCGCTGAATTCGGATCCATCGCCAGAGTCTTTCTGGCTTGCGCGATCGCGTCGTCGTATTGACGTCCCCAATACTGGTAGAAGCTCAAACTCATTTGAAAGAACGGATTCAGCGGATCGAGCTCTACCGCTTTCCTGGTCTTGGCAATCGCCTCGTCGAATCGACCGAGGCCGTTCACGGTCCAGGCTTGTAACTCATAGGCGAATGCCAGATTCGGATTCAGTTCGAGCGCGCGATCGAATTCTTTCAGACCGTTCCGCCAATCATAATCAGCGACGAGTGTCAGGGCGAAGGACATGTGCGCCTCCGCCAGTTCTGGATCGAGGGCCAGCGCCTTTTGTGCAAATTCCTTTTCCTTTGCGATGGCCTCCTTCTCCGGCATCACCACGCTTCCCATGTAAGCGTAGTTGTCAGCCAGTCCGCAGTAGGCTAGCGCAAATTCAGGATCAATTCGCAGCGCCTCCTCGTAATAACGGATCGCATTATTCCAGCCGGTCTGCGTGTACTTGGCGAACTCGTACCGCCCCAGCAAATAGAGTCGATGTGCTTCCGGATTCTCCGTCGGTTTCTTTGATAAAGCGCGCGCCGCTTCAGCGCCAAGATGCACTTGCAAGGCCTGCACTACTTGCGCGGCCACGCTGCTCTGAAAATTGAGAATGTCCTTTACGTCACCGTCATAATCCTTCGACCAGAGATGATAACCGTCGCTCACATTGATCAGCTGAGCGGTGACGCGCAGCTTATCGCCGGCTTTGCGCACGCTTCCTTCCAACACCGTGCCCACGTGCAGCTGATCACCGACTTTACGAAAGATGTCCTCTTCGTTTTTGCCCTTGAACGCAAAACAGGAAGTTCGTCCTGGCACGCGCAATCCCGGCACCTTCGACAGCACATTGATCAATTCTTCGGTCATCCCGTCACTCAAATACTCGTCGTTTTTGTCAGCGCTCATGTTTACGAAGGGCAGGACCGCAATGCTCTTTTCAGAAGCAGGCAGCTTCGACTGAGTAACGGTATTGGCCGGCGATTGCCGCAGGTGTTTTAGGGATGCCAAAACGCCAAAGACCACCGCGGCGCCAACCAAAATACCAATGATCCAGCGGCGCAGGCAGACACCTGAGTCCTTGGCGAGAGTTGTTGTAGGGATTGCAGCCGTAGCGGCCGCAAACTTCCGCGGAATGGCCGGATTGCCGAGTTCGTCCTGGTGGAAGTTAACGACAGATATTCTATTGCCGTGTTTTACCTCGATCTCGCCTAGGGGATGGAGATACGGCCGCCAGCGAGAATAATGTTCGAGGTCTTCGGCGACGCGCCGTGAAAGCAAAATGTGACCCGCGTCGCCACAATCCATCACGCGTTGGGCGACATTAATTCCAGCGCCGGCAACGTTAGCCTGCTCATTCAGATCGGTAATCGCATTGACCGGCCCGCTGTGAATTCCCATCCGGATGCGCAGTTCCGGATGCTTCTTTAGCTCGCGACTGATCTCGAGCGCACACAAGACAGGCGCTTCGGGAGTTGTTCGGAAAACCAGAGCGCCGCCATCGCCAGTCGGTAGACGTAACAGTTTGCCTTCAGCTTCGGCCACGCGGAACTGCTCCGTGCCACGAACGATCTTCTTCAGCGTTTCGATCTGCTCGCTCTGTTCATTAATTAGCAGTTTCGAATAACCAACGATGTCGATGAATAAGACGTGACCGATCTCGAATTTCAGGTCGGAGGAATGCTCGGACGGCATGAGATTTTTACTATCTCAAAACTAGCGATTTAACGAGCCTATTTCGATTCAACACATCGCTTTCACCGACCGGAGGCTTTTAAACGTTGCGCCGCTTTAGCTCGGCAAGGAATTTCTTTGGATTCACTAGTGCGTTCGAAAGCACCGCTCAGCCAAGATTCGGTTTACGTTTGTGCCACTCCGTGGCTTGCTCGTAAGCGTAGGCGAGACGGAGAACCATTGCTTCACCGCCAGGTGGACCTGTAAGCTGCATACCAATCGGTAAGTCAGCGCTGGTGAAACCACAGGGAATGGAGACCGTCGGCAGACCAAGCATATTGAAGGGTCGCGTGTTGCGCAGCATGAGGAGTTCCTTTGCCCGAACACTACTCGGGTCGGCTTCCAAGTCGGCGATCGCGAACGGAGGCACGGGCGCCGTAGGAGTCACCAGGGCGTCCACGTCATCGAATACCCGCGAAACGGAACGCCGGATCTGTTCGAGCTGGCGTCGGCTCTGAATATATGCGGAAGTTGTGACGTCTGCCCCGGCCTGAATTCTCTTGAGAGTCTGCGCCTGGTAGAGTTCGGGACTCTTGGAAACGTATTCCTTGTGGTATGCGTAAGCTTCCGCCCTCAAGATCGTGACGTAGGGATCCATGACGGAGGAGTAGGTACTATCAGTCGCCAGCGGCGCGATGTCGCGTTGAGTGCTGGTGAGTGTCTTCAGAACCGACAGAGCTGCGTCCATAGCGGCCTGAATTTCGGGATTAAGTGCATCGTAGAAATAGGCGCGGAGAATACCAAGACGCAACGGGGTGGTCAGGGCTGCAATGGTCGCAGCGTAATCTGCAACGGGGATATCTGTGCTGGCCGTGTCCTGCGGGTCGTAGCCGGCGATTACCTGAAGCATTAAAACGGT
>DASZGW010000091.1:0-2743 GCA_035938475.1 Candidatus Udaeobacter sp. | reverse complement strand
GGTCTGGCGTTTGGCGTGTGGGGCGGGCAATTCCTCGGGCATTTTCCCGCAATTGAAAGCTGGTTCCGTCACGATCAGAAATGGCTGGCGTGGGCCATCATGATTTATGGGCTCGCGGCTTCGATCCTGCCCGTGTGGATGTTGCTGACTCCGCGCGATTACCTCAGCACGTTCTTGAAACTAGGCACCGTCGCCATGCTTGCGGCCGCTGTGATGCTGATCAATCCGACATTGCAAATGCCACCGATCACCAAATTCATTGATGGCAGCGGCCTCGTCTTTGCGGGTCCGGTTTTCCCCTTTGTATGCATCACAATCGCCTGCGGCGCAGTCTCCGGGTTTCATTCTCTAATAGCTTCTGGCACGACGCCGAAAATGATCACAAGCGAATCGCGAATACGCAGCATCGGCTATGGCGCGATGGTGACAGAAATGATGGTTGCCCTGATGGCGATGATTGCAGCTTGTGTGCTTCAACCGGGAGAGTATTTCGCTATTAACACAAAAGGCGCGCCGACCGAAGTCGTTGCAAAGGTCTCCTCCGCTGGTTTTCCGGTAACCGAAGGCGAAATGCAGAAGCTCGCCACGAGTCTCGGAGAATCTACGATGTTTAATCGCGCCGGGGGAGCGCCGACCTTCGCGGTAGGCATGGCAAGCATGTTTGCGCGAGTCTCGGCCAAGCCGGCGGCGCTGGCGTTGTGGTATCACTTCGCCATCATGTTCGAAGCGTTGTTCATTCTTACAACGATTGACGCCGGAACACGTGTTGGACGATTTTTACTTCAGGATTTTCTGGGCAATATCTGGCGTCCGCTAGGTAATACGCGCTCATGGAGCGCGAACTTTTTCTCCAGCGTATTACTCGTCGCCGCGTGGGGCTGGTTTTTATACGAGGGTGTGATCGATCCTCTTGGCGGCATAAACTCGCTTTGGCCGCTATTCGGCCTTGCCAACCAATTACTGTCGGTGGTCGCGCTCTGCCTCGGCACAACGCTTTTGATCAAAATGCGAAAGAGCAAATATCTGTTTGTGACTTTGGTGCCTCTTTGCTTCATGTGTGCCGTCACGTTTTCTGCCGGTTATCTGAAAGTTTTCTCACCTGACCCGAGGCTTGGGTTTTTAAGCGGCGCCCAATCTCTTTTAAGTCAGGCGGCAGCGGTTACCGACCCCGTCAACGCGGCTAATCTGGCGCGGCAGGCAACTATCTGGCGATTCGACGCGTTTGTGGCCGTTTTCTTTCTCGTGCTCGTGCTCCTGATCCTTCTGGGCTCGGCGAGGCAATGGTGGCAATTACTGCGCGGAAGTAAGCGCGTCGTTTTGCACGAAAGCGAGTTTGTGTCGCTCAGCGCATTGCAAATATGAATGACGAAGTTAATAACGAATTCTCGAAATCGCACAGATTCTTCGTCCTTTGAGCCCTGGCATTAGTTTCGCCATTCGGATTTCGGGCTTCGTCACTTTTGGTACAGATCTTCCCGCCGATGAGCGAGCGACTCGACGCGGCTCCGAACCGAGAGGACGAGTTCCTGAGACAAATCAGCTTGAATTAGTTCTTCGCGATCTGCTGATGCGGACGCTACCGCGACTCCGCGGGGATCAATGATTGCTGAGCTGCCACAAAACCATAAGTCGTCATCCTTGCCGACGCGATTCGATGCGATCACATAACTCTGGTTTTCGATTGCGCGCGCAAGAGCAAGGGTTCGGAAATGTTCAATGCGTGGAAAGGGCCAGGCTGAAGAGACAATAAAAGCGCCGACGTTCTGCTCGACGACCAGTTTTCGGTACAGTTCGGGAAACCGAAGATCGTAACAGATACTGAAACCAAAGCGGAAATCGCCCAGGGCAAAGCTCGCGAAAGTATCGCCCGAAGCAAAACACTTCTGTTCTTCAACGGGCGCGGCTGCATAAAGGTGGGTCTTACGATATTTCGCAGCGATTTTGCCGTGTCGATCAACGAGAACCAGAGAATTGTAAATTGAAGTGCCATCCCGCTCCGATACGCCGCACACGATGGCAATGGAAAGCTTCGCGGCGATTTCCTGAAGTCCAGGGGTGAAACCGCTGGTCCACGAATTCGCCTGAGCTTGGATGACAGACATCGAGTAGCCCGTATCGGTCATTTCCGGAAAAACAATCAGCTCCACGCCAGCGTCGCTGCCTCGGCGAGAGAAGTCGCGAACCTTGAGCAGATTGGCTTTGGGATCGCCGAGCGAACAAGAAATCTGAGCGGCCGCAACCTTCATATGAATTTAGGAAATGCACGGTTGGCCCGTTTGTAAACTGAAAGTCTAAGAACATGGAGCATTTTCAAGTTGCTGTAGCCACCGGCCTGTGGCCGGTCCCAGCGAAAACGCTGCGCGCGTGAAAGATCGAACGCGCAGCGCCGCGGTTGGAGCGCATAGCGCGCAGACTTTGAATCAGGCGTGGTCGATATAAACCATCTCACCTTGATATGGCCAATCGCTTGGAGACTTCACCAATCCAGCGCGCACCGGATTCTCAAAAACATAATTCCATTTTTGTGAGTAACTCTCGTCACTTCGCAATAGGTGATCGAAGAATCCTTCCTGCCAAACCTGTGTCTTTGCCCGCGACAGATCCGCCGCTCTGGCCAGTGCTTGTTTCAATTGCCCGATCCAGCGGCCGAGAATGAAATTCGAACTTCCGCGGACGAATAAATGGACATGGTCAGGCATGATCACGTAACGGCCAACAGCAACATTGAATGTGCGTTCGGCTC
>DASZGW010000090.1:0-59691 GCA_035938475.1 Candidatus Udaeobacter sp. | reverse complement strand
GACGGGATTATTCCAATCGCCCATGAGCAGGACACAGCGGGGCCAATGGGGCGCAGTGTTACCGACATTGCGATCCTCCTCGGCGCGTTGCAGTCGCCGTTCGGCCCAGTGATTGGACATCAGCTTCCCAGCGACTACACGCAGTTTCTCCAACCCGGCGCACTCAATGGGGCGCGAATCGGACGCGATGTTCGGTTCTTCGATTACAGTTACTTTGGCAGCGGAATTCCGGGCGACGAACTGACAGTGGCGTTTGCGGAGAACGCTTTGAGCGTGATGGAAAGCCTCGGCGCCACCATCGTGGATACCGATACCGGTGACGTGTTTGCTTACACCAATGACGAGTTCACTGCACTCCTGTATGAATTCAGGGCGCAAATCGCGGATTACCTCGCAACGCTCACGCACACAAACATGCGCACTCTGGCTGATCTGATTGCTTTCAACAACGCGCATTGTGAGCAGGAACTGGTTTACTACGGTCAGGACATCTTCGAAGCATCGGAACAGTTGCCCGGTTATCCCAACGATCCGAATTACATAGCCGCACGAACGCATGCTCGCAATACGGCTCAATCCGGAATCGATGATGCACTCGCTCTTCAGAATCTTGACGCGATTGTCGCCCCACACCTGACGAATTCGACGGGTCCTGCCGTGGCGGGTTACCCGAATCTATCGCTTCCGGTAGGTATTCGAGATAACGGCCGACCGGCTGGGATGCTGATTTACAGCACTTTCCTGCATGAGCCGCAATTGATCGGGTTCGGTTACGCTCTGGAGCAGGCACTAAACGTGCGACAGCAACCGCAATTCCTTGGCTCCGTGATTCCCATACCAAATGCGAACCTTTGCACCGGTCAGCCAATGCAGCCTAAGGTGTTCAGCGGTACAGCGCACGGCATCTTCTAGAATTAATCAGGCTTCATACTTGAGCACGCGAGCAGAATGAGGATTCTGCTCGCGTGACGGTTTTCCTGGGATGCGGCTTTGCCGCAAAATATCGTGAAGGCGGCGGAAATTTTTCTGTGCCGCTGCAATGGATGCTCGGTCTGCGTCGATTAAAACTCGATGCTGTCTGGCTCGAGTTGTTGCCGGCCACGGATGACCCGCGCGCTGATCGCGCCAGGATCAACAACTTCCAGCACCAACTGCGTACGCATGGATTGGCTGGTCGCTATTGTTTGCTGTATCAGGAACCAGCAGCTAGTGCGCATGATCTCGATGCGATGCATTGCATCGGAATGTCGAAGCGGGCGATGATCGATCGACTCGCTGGCCCAAACACGCTGCTCAATCTCAGTTACTCGATTCACCCGCCATTTCTTTTGCAATTTGAGCGACGGATCTTTTGCGATCTGGATCCAAGCGAAATTTTTTATTGGATGACCAAAATGGAGCTGGGCCAGTCGTATCACGACGAATTTTGGACAATCGGGCTCAACGTTCACAGAAACGATTGCCGGCTACCGAAATCGACTGTGCGCTGGAAGACATTTTATCCGCTCGCTGACACTAGACTCCTCCAATTCCAATCACGCCCCAAGATGTCTAAATTCACCACTATTGGACAGTGGTACTGGAGCGGCGCAGTAGAAGTGGCGGGAGAATTCCCCGACCTGTCCAAGAGAGTCATGTTCGAACCGTATCTCAGTTTACCAGCGCGAGTGCCGGAGGCGCAGTTCGAATTAGCGATGAACATCAGCCCGGACGACCCGGAAAGGTCACGTTTGCAACAGCTTGGCTGGCGCGTTGTCGATCCGCACCGGGTTGCGCGCACTCCGAGCGAGTACCGTCGGTACATGGCGAGCGCCCTCGCAGAGTTTACGGCCATCAAGGGTGTGGATGTAGCCTGGCGAACCGGCTGGTTAAGCGATCGGGCCGCGGCGTTTCTTGCACTAGGGCGGCCGGTGATCACGGAAGACACAGGCGCAACGAGATATCTTCCACGTGACAGCGGATTTCGTTTCATCCGAGACATCGAGGAAGCGGAAACGGCGGTGAAAGAAGTGTTTCGCGATTGGCCGAGACTATCGATGCAGGCGCGAGCGTGCGCCGTGGAGGTTTTCGATTCTGCAAAAAATCTCAGGAAGATTCTTGGCATGTAGTTGTCATTCTGAGCGGAGCGGAACAAAGTGAAGTGCAGTCGAAGAATCCGCTGACTCACCTTCAGGCAGTGCTGCGGGATCCCTCGACTCCGCGGAGTTTACCCTGAGCGAGCAAAGCGAGCCGAACGGGCTTCGCTCGGGATGACCGTGGCAAAAACACCCCGCTCGTTTTGGCGTTGCAAAACGATTTTCGGGTGTTACTCGTTGTCCCGTTATGGCTGACCTCATCAAACAAGGCGAGCTCAAGGAGCGAATGAAAAAAATCCCGGAATGGGAACTGGAGAAGAAGCACATCGAACGCACGTTTGAGTTCGATGATTTTGCCGATGCGATTGATTTTGTGAACGCAGTGGCTGAAGTGGCCGAGGAAGAGGAACATCATCCAGACATCGACATTCGTTACAACAAAGTACGTCTGGTTCTCTCGACCCACAGCAAAGGCGGCTTGACCGAGCTTGATTTCGGTCTTGCCGAACGAATCGATACCCTGGCCGAATAATGGTGGGGACACCACCGCGGCGTCCCGTCGGCCCGGTGCGCCGGCCTACCGTTCAGGCAAGCGCCCTTCGTCGGCGTCGATAAACTCGAATACTGTCTGAATGTCCGACCTACCCATCATGCCTGCTTCCTTCTTGCGGCGCTGTAATATTTCAGAAACTTCGTCGTTCCAGCCGCGCTTGCGCATAAATTCGTTCCAAACGTAAACGTCCTTTTCATCCGGTCTGCGCCCGTGATCGAAACACCACTGCAGGATTTCCTCGTCCGTTCCGCCGCGATTCACGCGCTCGACTAATTGATCGTAATTGGTCCGGAGGAAGTTCACACATTTTTCGTCAAATCCTTTTCCAAGGTTCGCGTGATAGTCCGAAGGCAATTCGCCCTTGGCGTGTAACCGGACCTTGTCCAGCATCCGGCCGAAATACAAGAGACCTCCTACCTTTTCGGCCGGACTACGCAGAGCAACTGTTGCCATATAAAAAAGGTTGTGCTTTTTCTACGACGATTCAAGGGGGCGTTCGATGTGGCTGCTCCCTTCGTCATTCCCAGTGTGATCGCAGTCTCCTTACGAGGTCTTTCGCTCCGCTCAGGATGACGGCATTAGTACTTGAGGAGCACCGACCCTTGGCGGATGCTCGCTAGACAATGGACCGGATCGTTGGGATTGAAACGGAATACGGCTGTCTTTTGAGCGAAGAAGAGCCGCACGTAAATTCCGAGCTCTGGCCGGCGAAGGTAAAAAACCATCTTTTCCGAAACGCCGAGGCAGGCACCATCGATCTGCATTACCGCGATTACGAAGAGCCGCCCGGTAACGGAGGTTTTCTTCGTAATGGCGGGCGTCTGTATCTCGACATGGGACACATCGAGTACGCGTCGCCGGAATGTCTGCATCTGCACGATGTGGCAGCTTATGAATTGGCCGGAGACGACTTGCTGCAATCGTCACTGATTGCTCTGGGCGCGCAGGATCGCGTTTCGTTCATCAAAAATAATGTCGATCACCACACCGGCGCCACATTTGGTTGTCACGAGAATTATCTGATGAAGCGGGAGGCGCAATTCACGCCACCAATTCTTGGGACCCTGCTTACTTTCCTGGCGACGCGACAAATCTTCACGGGCGCCGGCCGCGTCGGTCAATCCAATCCACTGGCGTTTGATTTCGAACCGCCGCAATTGGAAACCCGGGTGAATTTCCAACTTAGCCAGCGTGCAGATCATATCGTGAACGACATCTACCAATGGGTGCAATTCAATCGCGCCATCATCAACGCGCGTGACGAGCCACTGGCCGATTACCGAAAATACCGGCGGCTTCACTTGCTCATCGGTGATTCGAACATGAGTCCCTATGCCACTGCGTTAAAAATTGGGACAACTGCATGTGTTTTATCATTGCTCGAGGATGGCCGTTTACCGCGAAATCTGGTCCTGGCCGATGCCGTGCAAAGCACACGCGACATATCCCGGGATCCAACTCAGCAATGGATTGTTCATCTTGAGAACGGTAAGACCATCGGAGCAGTCGACGTGCAGTGGGAATTTCATCATCTGGCGCAAAAGTACCTGCGCAACACCAGTGCGGAAACTAACTGGCTCCTGGAAAACTGGGGATTCGTTCTCGAAACAATTACAAATAACCATCAGGCGCTCATTGGCGGGGTCGACTGGATTACGAAGAAATGGCTGCTGGAAGCTTTTCTCGAGTCAGAAGGATTGAGTTGGGACGATCCGTGGCTGCAGAGCATCGATCTTGAATATCACAACATCGATCCACTTCGGGGCCTGTTCTTTGCTGTCACGCCTGGCAAGCGAATTGCGGAATGGAACAACAATGTACGGCGGTCCAGTGCGACACATGTTCCGCCAGCTAATACGCGTGCGTCGGGTCGCGCTCGAGCGGTGGCCTTTTTCCAGGATTGCAATTCCCCCTATGTCATCAACTGGGATTCCATCGCGTGCGATAACCGCGATTTTCTCGTGATGGGTGACCCATTCCAGACTTACAATGAGGACGTGGAACGGTTTCTAGCCAAACCACGCACGGCTGATGTCGCTATTGATGGCGTCGATAGTTAAGGGCTTCTGCCTACTTCATCACTTTTGGAAGCAAGCTAAAGTGAGTTAACCAAGCTGCTGCAGCCACGGCCCTGTGGGGTGTCTTTCTGGTGTGAAAAGCAGCAACTGAGTGGGACCGGGTCCCGAGGTCCGCATACCGGACAGATTCGTCCTGCGGCGAACCTGGCTGCAACGTTTGTTAAGGCGCTTTGATCGACGTGAGTTGAGCGCTTGCGCCTCGCCTTTCAATTAAGGCGGTGCAGTGCGGAAATACCGTAATTCTCTTGGAGATCTTGCGCTTCAGCGGCCACTTGTGCCGCATCGAGCTCGATCTGCTTTGGATCTTCTTCGGTCTCGACTTTGATGAACCCCTCAATTGGGTGTTTTACCGCTTCGGCCAGGTCGTCCAACGATTTGACTTCTTTGCCGTTCACCTTCGTTACAGTCAAATAGGCGAGTTCATCGTAGCCGATAGTGCTGTTAGCAGGAAGGACTTGGCTGAGAATAACAACACGCCGATTTCGGTCAGGAAAGAGTTCGGACTGGAAATGGTCGAGGTAAACCAAACGCTGCGGTGCTTCTCTTTGCCAGTTTGGACCCCATTCTTTGAGATATTGACGGGAAAGCTCCTGAAAAATCAGGCCACCGAGAACATAATATCGCGGCGGTTGATCGAGATTGTATGGTGAGCTCACATAATCCTTCGCGTCGCGGTGCTCGAGGGTAACATTTAACTGCATTGGCTTGCCGCTACGCTGAATCCGAAAAGGAACAACATCGCCGGCGTACGCGTGAGCCGTGAGTAAATTCGTGAACTCGATCTTGCCGTAAAGCGGGTCCACGTAGTTGCCGTTTTGATCGATTTCATTGTTCCCGACTGCTGTCACGATGTCACCCACTTGGAGTCCCGCTTTCATGGCTGGCGTGCCTGGCTCGACAGTGGTTACATAAACTCCGCCGGCGTCCTTCCCTTTTTCTCCGGCGAACTCACGCAGCGCAGGATCGCGCGTGGGAGAGAATGAAAAGCCAGCAGAGGGAAAACCTCGATAATTCTGGCTTTCAGCATCCTTTAAAAAGTGCGTGATGACAGGCGCAGGGATTGCATCGAGTAGCTGTGAGCGCGAATCGTAACGCAGCAGCAAGCCGGCAAGTTTATTTTTCTTCACGAGCGGCACCGTGTAGCTGTTCTCGCGGTATTGCATAGGGATGCTGATGCGGTACGTGAGGAATTGTCCAATATCGATCGGATACGGCATCATTTGGACTGTTGTCACCAAGCCTTCCGTCGAGAGCAACGCACCGCTCGGTTCTAATTGCCACGCGGCCAACCGGTCACCCACTACCGTGTCAGGCGCGATTTCGAGCGGAGTGATTCCATCGAGAAACGTTTTCTCGGCTGGTTGGAGCAGCGCGAGATTGGCTTCGTAATCAATCACTTCGACAGTGGCCGCGGTTTTTTCGCCAGACTCGGCGCGCTCGAGCTCCACGTAATTTTGGTTTGCAACCAGGTCCGCTGTCACCAGCACACGGCCTTTAGATAAAACTGCGCCGAGCGCGCGCTTTGAAAAAGGCGCTTTCTTTTGCCATGGCCGGAAATAATCATAGGACTGTCCGGTTACGTTTACCCGGACAAGCGCCAATTGTTTTTGCTTGCTCAACACGGTGGGAACAGCGGATTCCTTTTTGGCCAGCGCCCCACCGACGGTGAAAAGGACGAGCCCCAAAGTAATAAGAGCGTGCCTGGTTATCCTCATGTTTTGTTTGCTTGTTCCGCTGCTTTTGAGGCCGGTTGCTCCTCAAGATTTTGCTCCTTTAGGACGTTGTAACGCGTCATAATTCGTTCCCGTGCAGCGTCGACCTGTTTCCGATCAAGGACCAGCGGAGGTCCGTCGCCGATCATTCGTATCACCAGCCGGTCTGGTGAGTCGGCAAAGGCCTTTGCCAATTCGTCCAGAGTCCGAATTTTCTTGCCGTTGATTTCATCCACAATCTCGCCCCGGTACGGCGCCAAATAGGTATTTATCGGGTCCGGCAAAATGTTGGCCAGGACAATAACATCGGGATGCTGCACATAGAGTTGGTCCAGGACGAAATATTCGAAGAAGTGACGCACGCGCAGATCGGCTGTGCGGTACGCTTCCAGCATGTCCAGATTTAACGGTTGAAAAAGCAGACCGCCGTAAAGGACGTAACGCGGCCGCACATCGTAGCTGTGGCCCTGCACCGAGTATGGCCAGGGCTTGTACAATTTGATCGAAACCGTCGTCGGCTGCTTGTTGCGCAAGAGGTCCAACTTGACTGAATCACCCTTGAATTTTCGCTCAACGACTTCTTCGAACTGGGCGCGCTCGCCTTCCAATTCGACGTTCGCATCGCTGGCGATCGGATGGCCGTCGATTGCGAGAAGAACGTCACCCGGATAGAGAATGCCACCTGATGGACCGGCGGCCACCACAGAGCTCACCAGCACGCCGCGATCGTCATCCTTTAAACCAAGGAACCTTCGTTGAGCGGGATTCTGTAATTTTGCATAGGTGATTGCGAGATCGGGATATTCATCGTAATGCCCACTGCTGATATCCTGAAGGAACCGTTTTATCACGGGCGTCGGAATCATGTAGGCTACGCCCTGGGCGACATCGCCGCTGTAACCCTGAAAAGCAACGCCGACCACTTTGGCGTCTTGCATTACCGGGCCACCGCTGTTTCCCGGGTTAATCTGCGCGCTGATCTGGATCGCCAGATGCTGATCGACCGATGAATGCGTGTAGAGCTGGAAATCGACCCTCGACACGATCCCGGTGGTGACCGACATCCGCTCCCCTCCGATTGGATAGCCGTACGCCGAGACGGTCGATTCCAGCGCAGGAATCCCGCCGAGTTGCAATGGCAACATGTTCTTGAAAAAATCCGGAGCCGGTACAGTGATCACTGCCAGGTCGCAATCATTCGCTATGAATTGTACTTTCGCCGGATACTTATTGGGATCGCCGTCGCGCTCCACGGTAACGTAACGGCTGTTGGCAACAACATGTGCATTTGTCATGATGCGATTGCCATTTATGACGAAGCCGGCCCCAACGCCGCGCTCGAGCGCTCCGGCGTTCCAAGGCGCTTTGTAATCCGGTTCCACTGAAGTCGCGGTAATCCGGACCAGACTTTTTTGAACCGGACCGTTTGGCTTTGGCGGCGCCATTGGAACCGGAACTGGAACTGCTGCTTGCGCTGGCGAGGTCGATCTCCACGGACCCGGCCGCTCTGGGGCCTGCAGTTCCATCGGGGGACGCGCCGGTGTGCTTTCCTGCGCGTCCAGAACCGGTGCAAGCAGCAAGGTGGCGTAAATTAAAACAAGGATACGCTTCATGAGCAGGAAAGGCTGCAAACTTAAACGGCGTACTGGAAAATCAAGATTCGGATTTGCATTGGCAAGTGGCCTTTTCGGACACAACAGACACGATACATGCTTTCTACGTTCAAATCTCTGAAAGAGGAAGAAGGGTTTGCGCCACCTCCTCAAATTCCTGCGCAGTCGAGAATTGATTTCAACACTGTTTCGGCCTCAAAGACTTCCCGAGCCACGGCGTAAGCGGCCTTCGAATGCTTCGTATAATCGGCGTTGATACGTTTCACCGCATTTGCGATTTCATCGAGCGTTCGGAAAGATAAAAGGCCTCTTTCGCCACCGTAGAATTTTGTAAAGCCGGTTTCCTGAGTGATGACCGGACGCCCTGCTGCAAGATAACACGCGCTCCTGTCGCTGAACCACCCGGTATTCAGGCGCACGTATTGATCCTTGGCGACAGTGAACTCTCCTTTGGAGCGCTGGACGTAGTCCCGATAGAGCCAGTAATCGACGCTCATTTGCAGCGGCGAAGTGATTCGCCACCCGTTTCGCTCGAATTTCGCGCGGGTGGCAGGGTTCTCGATGTTTGTCGCCAGCTCAAATGTTTCGCCCGCTTTTTTCGGCGCTGCTATGAAGCGAAGAAATTCTCGCGATTTGCTCCAGAGATATTTTTTGCCGCGCCACCTAATGTCTTTCAGACCACTGGTGGACCAATTGGCCACGGATGTAAACACGGCTGCGCGGGAAGGGGAGCGTCTTGTTCGCCAAAGATCGGTCACCACTGGTTGGCGCGTCGGCAGCCATTTCAATCCGTGGGTCGGGACCGGAAATCTTTTGGTACCGATGTTTTCGCCAAAAGTGAAAAGGGCATGATGTCGGGCCAGATATTGCATAGTCGATTTTACGCCCTTATCGATCTTGATTTGCTCGACGCCAGGATCGCTTTCGATGTACAGAATGCGATCCGAAACGAGCAGATCGTCGTTGAATTCTTGTGCGCCGCAGATGTTCAGGATAGCGTCCGCTTCGCGATACAGCTGCCGAATTCGTTTCAATCGCAGGCCGGCAGTGGGATTGCCCGGCAAATAACGTGCGCAAAAGGCCCAGCGATTTCGGAACTCGAATTCTCGAGCCAACCGATTCAGGAGCCGCGCTGTGTAATTAAATTCAGTAGTGACTTCAAACGTTTCCGGGTTGTAGGGAATGCGGGCTGAATCTTCGATGTAATACACATCGTGACAAAGCCGTTGCAGTCCGATGATGTAATGGATGTGCTGCCAGATTACACCTGCGATGGGCATTGAGCCCATGAATCCCATGACGACGATACGCTTGCGTTTCATGAGAAAGAAAAGGCTCAACATCCAACCGCCAACGCCCAACGCCCAACCATCTGAATTGAGTGTTGGGCGCTGGAAACGATCATTCGCTAAACCGTTTCACAACAACCGCCGGATTCCCAGCAACCACCGTGTTCGGCTCCACGCTTTTTGTAACAACTGATCCCGCCGCAACAACCGAGTTTTCCCCGATCATGACACCTTTCAAAATCACTGCGTTCATTCCGATCCAGACGTTGTCCGCGATTTTCACAGGCGCGGTTTTCAATTTGGGACGTGCGGGCCGATCCTTGAAATAGGGCGCGAGAGCTTGTGCGTCGATGAGACGTTGGGCCGGTTCGAGCGGGTGAAAATCGGAATCCGCGATCCCGACGTTCCACGAAATCAGGCAATACGACCCAATCTCGATCTTCTCATCTGCCATAATCAGGGCGCCGTTCAGCAGCGTGAAATCGCCTACCGTGCACTGGCCGTTCTCGCCGACGGAAAACGAACAGCCGGCGTAACACGAAACGTGCTTGCCGATAACAACAGCACCTGATTTTTTGTTCCGGAGCTTCCGAAAGATTTGCGCGCTCTCACAATAGAATCCCGGGCCAAACTCGACGTTTGGCGGAATTGGATCTGGCCACCAGTCGCCTTCGATATGTCGATCTTCTCTAACGTTGCTCAATGGGCCACCTCAATCGGAAATTTCCCTGATGCATACAGTTTTGCGTAAATCCCGCCGCGCGCGATCAACTCAGGCCCGCGCCCTTTTTCAACTAAGCGCCCGTGTTCAAGCACAATGATTTGATCGAGACCATGGATCGTCGCCAACCGATGCGTCGCAATTAAAGTTGTCCGGCCGCGCATTAATTCCTGGATAGTTTCCATGATTGCCGCTTCGGTTGTTGGATCCAGCGCCGACGTCGGTTCGTCCAGAAGCAAAATAGGCGCGTTCTTCAAGAATGCGCGGGCAATGCCGATTCGCTGGCGTTGGCCAACGCTCAAGTGCCCGCCTCGCTCGCCTACAGGGCTGGCGTAGCCATCAGGCATCTGCCGAATAAATTCGTCTGCCTGTGCACGGCGCGCCGCCTCGACAATTTCTTCTTCCGTCGCATCGGGCCGGCCGTATGCGATGTTCTCTCGTACAGTTGTCGAGAAAAGCAACGTATCCTGTAAGACGATTGCGATCTGCGCCCGCAAACTTTTTTTTGTGATCTCCCGCACATCACGTTCATCGAGCATAACGAAACCCGTAGAAGTATCGTAAAATCGCGGCACCAAACTCATTAAAGTGCTTTTGCCCGCACCGGTGCCGCCTACCAGACCGACGATCTGATTCGGATCAATGCGAAGGTCGATGTCGCGCAAGACATGTCGATCGCCTCCATAACCGAAATTTACGGATTGAAATGCGATGGCGCCTTTGGCGGACGAAATAGAAACCGCATTCGGTGAATCGCGCACATCGTCCTCCCGATCCAGCACTTCAAAACAGCGTTTTGCGCCAGCCGTTGCGCCTTCCATTGCCCACGTGGTGTAGGTGAGGGACTCGAGCGGCTGATAAAGCATCAGCAAATAGGCACTGAAAACGAGCAGCGATCCAAGGGTGAGCGTGCCGCCTAAGACGTGCAACGAGCCGATGTAATACATTGCAGCTGTGCCAACCACCATCAGTGTGCTGATCACCAGCGCGCTGTTTACGTTCGTCAAAGTGAGCCGCAGATTGGCTTGCAAACTTTGGCGGGCTTGTTGCTGAAATTGGCGCACTTCGAATTCCTCGCGTCCAAATGCGTGGACCATTCGAATCGAGCTGAGACCTTCCTGTGCTTGCGCGAGGACTGCGCTTTCCAGTTCCTGAATCGAAGTCGATTCGCGACGAATCCGATGCGCAAAAAGATAAATCGCGCCAACGACCAGGGGAACGATGGCCAGGGAAACCATCGTGAGCTGCCAATCCAACCGCAACATGATGAGGAAGGTTCCGATCAACGTGATCACGGACGCGAAGATGTTGGTGAACCCTTTGTTGTAGATCGTCTGGATTGATTGCGAATCGTACGCGACGCGGAAGCTGGAATCACTCGAACGGCGCGCGTCGTGGAATTTGAGCGAGAGAGATTGCAAATACGAATAGAGATCGGTGCGCAATTTGAGCAATGCCTGCAGGCCGATTTTTACAAAGAGATAGTTCGTGATCCAATTCATCATCCCCCAGAAAAGCTGGATCACGATCAGAGCGAGACAGAGCAGCGGGATCCAGGTGCGCCCATCACTCCGCACTGCCGGGCCCGGACGAAGGAAATCGTCCACGATCACCTTAAACGGCCACGGTTTGAGCAGATTCAGGCCAATGCCGACAAGCGAGATGAACAAACCGAGGATCGTTTGACTCAGAAACGGTCTGTAGTAACGGAGAACGCGCCGGTAGATCGACATCTCAATTTGGGATTGCGGATTTTCGTTTTTAGACTGAACTAGGGCGAACTTTATTGCGGCTCGACATCGAGAGATGGTCGACGGAGCCTGCCCTGAGCGTAGTCGAAGGGCCCGGAATGACAATATGCATCATCTTCTTGAAACCTGGTTCCATTGGGTGCTCACTGGCGGCTACGTCGGCATCATCGTGTTGATGGCGATGGAAAGTTCTATCTTTCCGGTGCCCAGCGAAATCGTCATTCCGCCCGCTGCATTCCTGGCTGCGCAAGGAAAACTCAGTTTTACGGGCGTCGTGCTCGCAGGGGTGCTCGGGTCATATCTTGGTTCGGCCATCACTTATTGGGCGTCGCGATTAATTGGACGTCCGCTGATCGTAAAGTATGGCCGGTTTGTGCTGGTGACTCCCAAAAAGCTGGAGCAAGCCGAGCAATGGCTCGCTCGCTACGAGGCAGGCGGAGTCTTTTTCGCGCGGCTTCTTCCGGTAGTTCGCCATCTGATCTCGATTCCAGCAGGGATCGTTCGAATGAATTTTGGTCTTTTCAGTTTCGTGACGATCGCCGGATCGGCGCTTTGGTGTTGGATTCTGGCTTATCTCGGGGATAAAGCCTACCGCCTAGAGCCGGAGCTTTTGACGAGCCCAGACGCACTGGTTCGGTTTATCCACGGACAATCCAAGGGCATCCTGCTCGTCGTAGCGCTTTTTGCTGCTCTGTACATGTTGGGCCTGCGGTTGATGAAGCCGCGCTCCGGCGCCTAGCCTTCGTGGCATCACCTTCGAGGCGATCCCCATCGGCGGGGATACCGATCCCACCAAGCGCAATATTTTGTGTTTGAAAATTGAACAAAAGTGTCGGCAAGCGGTCAGTCATAAAGTGCATAATGGGAGAATAACTACATAGGGCTTATGGATGAGATATTCACAAATGGAGATGGCATTGGAATTGCTTCCCGAAATGGAGGCAATCGTATGAAGAGAAATCGACAAATTTTAAAGCCTCGAAAATTTTCGAGCCTGTCACTGGGTGATCTAATCCTAGCAGTCAGCTCCTGCACTAGTAGCAACAGAGAGACGGTCGCGACTGTCGCGGACCTTTTTGCCAGTGGCCAGGTGCGTCTGCAGGACAACGGACGCTTCTTGCGCGTCCGTGTTTGTTAGGCGAGGGCCATCTCGCTTCTCTGCTAGTGCTGTAAAGTCCGTTCTTGCAGCGGAATTCATTAGGTTGTTGGATCGAGAACGGTGTGCTGCGCATAGCACACGCCACAGGCTGCGCGGTTCACAGGGTTTAGCGTGATCAACAAAAACGCTTTTCCCTCAAGCACGCCGCTTTTATGTTGCCAGAGTGATCGATCGTTATTCCCGACCAGAGATGAGCAAAGTCTGGTCGGACGAGCGCAAGTTTCAAATTTGGCTGGATATTGAGGTTCTCGCCTGTGAGGCGATGGCGGAGCTTGGCCAGATTCCGAAAAATGACGCTGAGCAGATTCGGAAGCGCGCGCGATTTTCAATTCCTGAAATCCTGGAGATCGAAAAACGGACAAACCACGACGTCATTGCTTTTCTAGAAAATGTCGCTGGCTCGGTGGGACCTGCAGCGCGTTGGATTCACCAGGGGTTGACGTCATCGGACATTTTGGACACGACGTTAGCTGTCCAGTTAAACGAGTCGTGCGACATTCTCCTGGCCGATCTGAAGTCTCTCCGAACAGTGATTGGGAACCAGGCGAGGCGGTTCAAAATGACCCCGATGATCGGGCGCAGCCACGGCGTGCATGCTGAGCCAATCACGTTCGGCTTGAAGCTCGCGCTGATGTATGACGAATTCGGCCGCGCGGAAGAGCGTCTCACACAGACGCGCGAGCGGATCCGTGTCGGCAAAATAAGCGGCGCTGTCGGCACGCACGCACATATCGATCCAAAAATCGAACGGATGGTGTGCGAGAAGCTGGGATTGAAACCGGCGACCCTTTCGACCCAGATCGTGCAGCGTGACCGTCACGCGGAATTTATGACCACCCTTGCCGTGATCGCTTCCAGCATCGATCGTTGGGCGACCGAATTCCGTCATCTCCAGCGGACTGAAGTGCTCGAAGTGGAAGAATTTTTTGGCGAAGGTCAAAAAGGCAGTTCGGCGATGCCGCACAAGCGCAATCCCATTACCGGTGAGCGGTTGAGCGGCCTGGCCCGTGTCGTTCGTGGCAATGCTCTTGTGGCGTTGGAGAACGTCGCGCTCTGGCACGAGCGCGATATCAGTCATTCAAGCGCCGAGCGAATTATTCTGCCGGACTCGTGCATCCTGCTTGATTACATGCTTACGAAGTTGCGAGACATTGTCGAAAAGTTGCAGGTGTATCCCGAACGGATGCAACAAAATCTCGACCTAACGAAGGGCCTGTATTTTAGCCAGTCTATCTTACTTGCACTGACGAGCGCGGGCGCGGAACGCAAAGGTGCATATGAAGCCGTCCAACGCGCAGCAATGAAAACATGGAAAGGCGAGGGGACATTTGCCGAAAACGCAAAACGCGAACCCGAGATCGCCGCAAGGCTTTCAGCTTCGGAAATCGATCGTCTTTGCTCGCTCGACGTTCATTTCAAACACGTCGACGAGACTTTCAAAGCTCTCGGCTTAGAATAACCCTTCGCGTAGCACGTCCGCTCTTGGTTGCACGGAAAAAATCACATTACACCGCAGCCGAAGGTAATCCCCAACCTGCGAGCAGCATGTAAAGAAGACCTCTTGCGAATCCAAATAAGGCGCGCCGCCAATCGCAAAAGATGATCCAGAACTGAACCACAATAAACAGCAACGCCGATACAATCACTACATTGAAGTCAGCTTCGAACACCAAGCGCGAAGCGTCTTGCATCGAAAAGACGAATGGTATTGGCAGTTTCAGCACAGAACCTGTGATGATCAATGCTCTCAAGGCTGATCGATAGCAACCCAACTGCACACCAAAGGGAAAACTCATCATGAGAAGGCGACTTCATGGTCTAAGAGTGCGTTTCGCAACGAGGAGCAGGAGCACTCACTCGTATCGCAGCGCTTCGATCGGATCGAGATTCGCGGCTCGATAGGCCGGATAGAGACCGAAGCCGATGCCGACTGCCGAGCAGACAAGAAGACCGGCGATTGCCCAGCCGTAGGGGAAGATCGTGTCAACTTTTAGCCACATGGCCAGCAAATCGCCGGCGATGATTCCGAGAATGATTCCCAGCACACCGCCCGCCTCGGAAATGAAAACGGCCTCTGTCAAAAATTGCCGTAGGATATCGCGGCTGCGGGCGCCGATCGATTTGCGGACGCCGATTTCCTTTGTTCGTTCGGTCACGCTCACGAGCATAATGTTCATGATGCCGATTCCGGCCGCGACCAGGGCGATGAGGCTTATGACGAACGCACCCACTCGCACATATCCAGCCACGTTGACGAAAGCGCTCTTGAGCGAGTCGTTGCTGTAAATCTCGAAATCGTTCGGCTGGTCCGGGCGCAAGCCGCGGGCGATACGCATGGCGCCGATGCCGCGATCGAAGGTACGATTATAGGTATCTTGTGTGAACGCCTGCGTCGCGATGTTGACGGTGCGTTTTGCTTCGCCGTAGTCTTCGAAAAAGCGCGTGATCGGCATGATGCAAAGGTCGTCCTGGCTTTGGCCAAAGGCCGTTCCTTTTTCCGCGAGCACACCGATGATCGTGTAGGTGTGTCCACTGACTCGAACGACTTTGCCGATCGGCGTTTCGTGCGGAAACAGTCTTTTCTCGACCATCTTTCCAACGACAATCACGCGCCGTGAAAGATCGACGTCTTCATCGGTCAAATTGCGGCCATAACCCAGTGTGTAAGCATTCGCGGTGAGGAAACTTCGATTCGTCCCGACAATGAGAAGACTAGGGGTTGTTTTTGCGCCGTTGTAAACCGCCTGGCCTTTCACTTCGTAACCAAAACTCTTGAGGCAAATCTCCCGCGCCTCGCCCTCCATCAATCGGTAATAATGCAGCGCCTGCTGATAAGTGATGTTGTGCCGGTTGCGAAATTTTTCCTGCACGTCGCCGCTCGCACTGATATTTGCCGGATATTTGCCGAACTGAAAAATGTTCGACCCGAGAAAGCTGATCCCGTTCTCAATTGAGTATTGCAATGCTCCGACCGCAGTCATGACTGAGATTACGGAGAAGACGCCAATCGTAATGCCGAGCATTGTCAGCGCGGAGCGCAGTTTGTTCGCTCCAAGCGACGACAACGCCATCTTAATCATTTCACCAAATAACATGTCGATTCTTACTCGTATCTAAGCGCCGCAACCGGATCGAGCCGCGAGGCTGACCACGCCGGCGCGAAACCCGACACTAATCCGGTCATCGCTGAAACAATGACGCTGGCCATGACCAATCCCACGCTGAAGTGAATCGGGAACGACGGCGCGGCCTTACCGATGAGAAAACACATCAAAAAAGCGAGAACGAGGCCGATAAATCCACCGAGGAGACAAAGAGCTGTCGATTCGATGAGGAATTGCAACAGAATCGTTCGTCGCCGAGCGCCAAGCGCTTTGCGCGTTCCGATTTCTTTCGTGCGCTCTTTCACACTAACAAACGTGATGTTCATGATGCCGATCGCGCCGACGAAAAGCGATAAGCCGGTGATAAACAGCCCGGCAATCGCAATTGAATTTTTCACGGGATCAAGCGTGCTCTTGAAGGCTTGTTGCTCGTTGATTGAGAAATCGTCCTTTTTCTCAGGTGGTAATCCGCGCACACGCCGCATCAGACCGGTGAGCTCATCCTTGGCATCCGCGAGTCTGGTTTTGTCTTTCACTTTTACGCGTACGTCCGATTCGCTTTTCGCCGAAAAATATTTGTCAAACGCGCCGAGGGGCATCGCCACCATTGAGTCCCAACTGAACAAACCGAGAAATGTACCCTGTCGCGTATTTACGCCAATGACTTTGAACAATTGACCGTTGATCAGCACCGATTTATCGATCGGGTTTTCGGAAGGGAAAAGCGCATCGGCCACGTCATAGCCGATCACGACAACATTGGCGCCGGCACGCGATTCGAGGTCGTTGAAGAATCGCCCGGCCGTACAATCGATTGTCGATGTTATGATGAAATCCGATGTCGTCCCGAGGACGAAAACGTTATTCACCTGGTTGCCACCATATTTAATCGATCGCATCAGATTCGACGTGGGCACTGCTACGACCAGGTTCGAGCTCGGGATCGCCGCGATCATCCGGTTCAAAGTCTCGGCATATTCCGTTTTGATTTTTTTCCGATCGCGATAGTTCCACCAATCGTCCACTGGCTTCCACGGCCATTGCGTCACGTAGAGAACATCATCGCCGAGCACGGCCATGCTTTTATCGAATCCGATGGATATGCCGTTCACGGCGGTGCCCATCAATGTCACAGCGATAATGCCGATAATAACTCCGAGCGCCGTCAGCGTTGAGCGGGTTAGGTTCGAGCGCATTTGCGCGGCCGCGATTTTCCAGCTCTCGCTTAGCTCGTAAAGAAAACGTTTCATGTCGAAATTATCTCGCAGCCGGCAGGTCGACTTCTGGAATAAAGCCTACGTGATCCATCTCGATGAGTCCGTCGCGCAAATGCACAGTACGACGCGCGTGCGCCGCGATGTCTCGTTCGTGTGTCACGAGGATAATTGTGTTGCCGTGGTGATATAAATTCTCGAACAACTCCATGATTTCTTCACCGGTCTTGGAATCAAGATTCCCCGTCGGCTCGTCGGCCAGAATAATCGACGGTCCATTGACGAGCGCGCGCGCGATCGCGACGCGTTGACGTTGACCGCCGGAAAGTTCATTGGGTTTATGATGAATGCGATCGCCGAGGCCAACATCCGCCAGCACCTGCGCGGCGCGTTCTTCACGTCGGTCGGGATTGATGCCGGCATAGATGAGCGGCAGCTCGACATTGCGCAGCGATGTCGATCTTGGCAGAAGGTTGAACGTTTGGAACACGAACCCGATCTCGCGATTGCGAACGGCCGCGAGCTCGTCGTCATCCATTTCGGCAACGTTTTTTCCGTTGAACTCATAGCGGCCCGAGGTCGGGGTATCGAGACAACCGAGCATATTCATCAGCGTCGACTTGCCGCTGCCGCTTGGGCCCATGATGGCGAGGTATTCGTTGCGGCAAATCTGCAAGCTCACGCCGCGCAGCGCGCGCACGACTTCCTCGCCCATGACATAGTCCTTGGTAATGGTTTCGATGTCGATCACGACCGGACCGGATGGCCTGATTGAATTTCGAGTCTCCATCGCCACGTCGACAGTCGCTCGTCGAGATTACTTCATTCCTTCTTTGTCGAGGGCTACCTTCGCGCCCTCCTTCAACTTCCGGCTGATCGCGCTGTAACTTCCTGAGATCACTTCATCGCCGGCCTGAATGCCGCTCTTGATCTCGGTGTAAGTGTCGTCGGAGATGCCAGTCGTCACTTTCGCCATTTGCGCATTGTTGCCTTTTTTTAGGAAAACGACCTTGACCAGTTTCTCGCGCTCTTCTTTCTGCGCCGCTTTCTCCGCACGCTCGTTGACGAACTCCGCGTTGTTGTCGCCTTTGTCGCGTTGCGTCACCTTCTGTCTTTTCTTTTCGATCTCTTCTGGACTCAAATTGCTCTCACCGGTGCGAATCGTCACCGCCTGCATCGGCACGGCCACGACGTCCTTCACCTCGTTCGTGTGAATGTCGGCGGTACAACTCAGCGCAGGCTTCAGCACTACATCGTGGTCTTCGATCCGAATTTTCACCTCAAAGTTGGTGACCTCTTCCTGTGTGCCGGCGCCCGTTGTCTTTCCCGTGTTACCGATTTGATAAACGGTGCCGTTGAATTTTCGATCGCCATAAGCGTCGATTTTTACTTCGGCCTTGTCGCCCAACTTCACATTCACCACGTCGTTCTCGTTCACATCGACACGCGCCTCCATGTGACCGAGGTCGGCAACGCGCATTACTTCCGTGCCGGCGAATTGCCCTGTGGCTACGAGACGTTCACCCAATTTGCTGTTGAGAATTGTGATCGTGCCATCAATGGGCGAGTAAATCGTCGTCTTGGACAATTGATCGCGCGCCTGACTCGAGCCGGCTTGCGCGCGCTCGATTTCGTGGAGCGAACTTTCGTAGGTATTCTTTGCCACATCATCTGCTGCTTGGGCCGCATTATATTCCTGCTCCGAAATGAGCTTTTTGTTGAACAAATCTTCCGCTCGTTTGAAATCGTGCTCACTTTTCAGCATCGTCGCTTTTTGCTGGAGATTAGTGGCTTTCGCCGCGCTGATCGCCGCTTCCTGTTGTTCGAGAAGCGCCTTATACGAGTCAGGTTTAATTTTCAACAGCAGGTCGCCCTTTTTAACGCGCATCCCGTCCTCGACGGGCAATTCAATGATTTCGCCAGCGACTTCGGGTGAAATTTTGACTTCAACCTCGGGCTGTATTTTTCCCGTGGCCGAAACAGTTTGCACAATCGTTTTACGAATCGCGGTCTCCGTTGTGACCAGAATCGGCTTCTCGCGCTTGTTCCAGATGATCGACGCGATGATCCAGAGCGCGACCAGGGCGATCGATCCGTAAATGATTTGCTTTTTGCGCCGGGCACGGCGTTGCTTGGCCGTCAAAGGCGAAGGCGCAGGTGTGCTTACGGCTTGGTGCATCGGAGGAGCGGTTCTCGGGGTGAAGGCGTCAGAATTAGCCCCTTGTTTAACTCTTGCAACCGAAATCCCGTTCATAACAATTCTACGATGCGCCAAGGAACGGCTTTGGATTCAATTAATTGCGGTCTCCCTGAATGAGTTTGGTCTTGTCCCCCAATGGGACGGACTCGCTGCGTGTCGAGACCGAATTCGGTGAAGCGCCCATTTTGCGTGTTCCGCGATTAACCGTTCGGAATCGGCTGTCGCGCGCTCAAGCGCGGCCAAATCGGACGAATCTCCCACATTGCCCAATGCGACGCAGACATTACGCAAGAAACCGCGCCGTTTGATTCGTTTGATCGGCGAATTTCTAAAAAGCAGGCGAAACTCATCATCGCTCAAACTGAGATAATCGCGCAAAGGCATGCCCACCGTTGCTGGATGGGCAGAGAACGCGGCTTCGCGCGATACTTGGGCAAAACGATTCCACGGGCACGCATCGAGACAATCGTCGCAACCAAAAATTCGGTTCCCGATAAGTGGTCGAAGCTCCAGCGGGATGGAACCTTTAAGTTCGATTGTCAGATAAGAAATGCATCGGCGCGCGTCCAGGCGATGAGGGGCCGTAATTGCGCCGGTGGGACAGGCTTTGATACAGCGCTCGCACGTTCCGCAGCGATCTGGCACAGGCTCGTCCGGCGGCAGTTCGAGAGTCGTCAAAACTTCTGCGAGAAAAAACCAGGTCCCGAGCCGTTCGTCGATAAGCATAGTGCTTTTGCCGTGCCAGCCAATGCCGGACTGCGCTGCGTGATCGCGTTCCAAAACTGGCCCGGTATCGACATAACATTTCTGTTGCCCGCCGAACTCGCGAAGAAACTCGTCGATCTTGTCGAGCTTGCTCTCGATTAAATCGTGATAGTCATCGCCCCAGGCATAGCGCGCGATTCTGCCTGTAGCGGCAGGCGCGCCGCCTGCTTGGGGGTTTCCGTGGAAATAATTCAGCGCCAGTACAACGATTGAGCGCGCGTCCGGTAAAATCTTCTGAGGATCACAGCGTTTTTCTTCCCCGCGCTCCATGTAACCCATTTCACCGTGTCCGCCTTCGTTCAGCCAATTTCGAAATGCCTCTCCGTGTGGCGCGGAACCGCAGGGTGCGATGCGGCAGGAGTCAAAACCAATCTCGCGCGCAAACGAGACCAGTCGTTGCTTCAATTGCGTCCGAGAGATTTCGCGATCAGTCATCTGCGCACTTGTTCCAGTCATCACGCGATTGCTGGCATCGCCGCTGCCGGCACTGACTCGCAATAATACCTGCTAAACTTACTCAAAATTGCTACCGCCACTTCTTCATCTGTAAGCACCGATGTATCGACGCGGATATCAGCAATCTTTGCATAAAGCGGCAGGCGGGCTCGTAACATTTTGGTGAACGCTTTTTTTGGGTTTTTGCATTGCAGCAACGGTCGACTGCCACCTCGTGAAGCCCGTTTAAAAAGCGTTTCTTCGTCCGCCTTCAGCCACACGACTACGCCAAGTCGTTTCAAAATGTCGAGATTCTCTTCGCGCGATACAATCCCTCCGCCGGTCACGATAATTACCGGCTCGCTCGTCGCGAGCGCCTGGAGCGCCTCCGTTTCGGCTTCACGGAATTTGTTCTCACCATTTTTCGAAAAAATTTCTGAAACAGGCATTCCGAATTTTGAAGTGATGATTTCGTCGGTATCAAACAGCTTGAGCCTGGTTCGCCGCCGCAAACAGTTGCCCACGGATGATTTTCCAGCGCCCATCATGCCGACGAGAACGATCGACCGGCTATGGCGATTCATGGGCACAATATCGCATTAACAAACGGAATCGGCATCTTGCCGATGGGATGTTGGCTGGAAGCCAATGCCACTTGGCGTTTCACAGAATGGAGCTGGCGGGAGCTCCGCGACATAGACGGGAAGCTCGAAGGGTGAGTTTGTTGGCGCAAACGAATCAAACGGCCTACAATTCGCACATGCCTGAGTTGAAACCGTTAGTTGCTGTGATCATGGGCAGCAAATCGGATTGGGAAACAATGCGTCACGCCGTCGAGACGCTTGACGAGCTCGGCGTGCCTAATGAGGCGCGCGTTCTCTCCGCGCATCGAACGCCGGACGCGACCGCTGAATTCGCGCGGAATGGAGCGGCGCGGGGGCTGCGCGTCGTCATCGCTGGCGCAGGTGGCGCAGCACATTTGGCTGGAGTGATTGCGGCTCATACCTGGCTCCCCGTTTTGGGAGTGCCAATCCAATCGAAGTTGCAGGGACTCGATTCGCTTCTTTCAACGGCGCAAATGCCCGCCGGTATTCCCGTAGGGACGCTCGCTATCGGCGAAGCCGGAGCCAAAAACGCTGCGCTGCTTGCCGCCGCCATTCTGGCCACTTCTGACGAAGCGATTCGGAAAAAATTGGAAGCGTTTCGCAAGAAACAAAGCGAAAACGTGCTCGCCGCGAAATTAGAAAAGTGAGGACTGGGATTTTAGCGGCGACTTTGGGTCGCCGCTCGTGGCATCGGCATCCTGCTGGTCCCGACGGACTGGAAACCCGTGCCACAACTGCGGCGGTTGAACTGTTGCGTGAAGGCGAGGTCGTCGCGCTCCCAACAGAAACCGTATACGGGCTCGCAGCTGATGCGCTCAATCCTCTTGCAGTCGCAAAAATTTTCGAAGCGAAAGAACGCCCGCGTTTCGATCCACTGATTGTTCATCTGCCTGACGAACAATGGCTGGTGCGCATGGCGACGGTCGATGAACGCTCCCGCGCACAGATCAAAAAACTGATCGCGCAATTCTGGCCCGGACCGCTCACGCTCGTCTTGGCTCGACAACCGATCGTTCCAGAAATCGTCACCGCCGGGCTTGAAACAGTTGCCGTGCGAATGAGTTCAGATCCGGTTTTCGCCGAAATCATTTCCGCATTTGGGAAACCGGTCGCAGCGCCAAGCGCAAATCGGTTCGGTCGAATTAGTCCCACGACCGCTCAGCATGTTTTTGATGAACTGAGTGGACGCATCCCGCTGATTATTGACGCTGGTCCGACCGCGCACGGCATCGAATCAACTATCATCGCTGTCCTCGGAAATAGGATCGACATCCTGCGCCGGGGACCAATCACTGCGGAACAGCTCTCCGAATTTGGCACGATTCATATCGCCGTCGGAGGCGAAAAAATCTCCGCACCGGGCCAATTGCCGACCCATTACGCTCCGAAAACACCCCTGCGTTTGATCGACAACGCCAAAACATTCACGCCAAAAGAAAAGCAGCGTGTCGGGTTGCTCGCTTGGAATACGTTCGCCCCAGAAGAGGGAAGGTTCGCAGCCGTTCGAACTCTAAGCGATGATCAAAACTTACGCGAAGGCGCCACGAATCTATTTCGCTACCTGCGCGAGTTGGATTCGCGCGAAGATCTCGATCTTATCGTTGCAGAACGAGTTCCTGCTCAGGGACTCGGGGCGGCGATTCTCGATCGTTTGGAGCGCGCGTCGCACGACTCTGATAATTGAGACAGGCCTGAATGAATCCTTTGAAAAGCGGATGCGGTTTGTTCGGCTTGCTTTGGAATTCCGGGTGATATTGGCAACCAATAAAATAAGGATGATCACGAAGCTCGATCAGCTCGGCCAGCGTTCCGTCCGGTGATGTCCCAGAAATGACGAAGCCTTTTTCATTCATTTGGTCTCGGTATTTCATGTTGAACTCGTATCGGTGGCGGTGGCGCTCCATCACTTCTGTGCTGCCGTAAATTTTTTCCGCGAGTGTGGCTTTAGCGATTTTCGTCGGCCATGTGCCCAGGCGCATGCTGGCGCCCATGTTCTTGACGCCTAGCTGTTCTTCGAGCAACGAGATCACCGGTTCTTTTGTGTTCTTGTCGAACTCGGTGCTGTTGGCGTCTTTGATGCCGCATGCGTTTCGCGCAAACTCAATCGTTGCCACCTGCATCCCGAGGCAAAGCCCGAGATATGGAATCTTTTGTTCGCGCGCAAAACGGGCGGCCTTGATTTTTCCTTCAACGCCGCGAAGGCCAAAACCGCCCGGAATCAGGATACCGGACACGTCTTTTAACGGGGCGTTAACGCTATCTTGCAACGATTCCGAGTCGATAAGTTCAAGATCGATTCCGCAATCTTCGCTCGCAGCTGCGTGCGTGAGGGATTCGTAAATACTCTTGTAAGCGTCCCGAACATCAAAGTATTTGCCGATAACAGCGATGGTGACTCGTCTTGCGGGGCTAATGGCGCGCTTCACGAAATTCTTCCATCCTGCGAGGTCGGGCTGGCGCGTCTTCAGGCTCAAAAGGTCGCACACCAACTGATCCAAACCTTCCGCGTGAAGGGTCAACGGCACTTCGTAAATCGTGTGCGCAACGTCGCGCTCTTCGATTACCGCTTTCTCCGCAACGCTGCAGAACATTGAGAGTTTTTGCCGCAGATCGAGATCGAGCATCCGCTCAGTCCGGCAAATCAACACCTGCGGTTGCAACCCGATCTCGCGCAGCTTGGCAACGCTTTGCTGGGTCGGTTTCGTCTTCAGTTCGTGAGCGGCTTTAATGTAGGGGACCAGCGTGACGTGCATGTTGAGCACATTTTGCGCCCCGACTTCGAGAATGAATTGCCGAATTGCTTCCAAAAACGGCAGCCCCTCAATGTCACCCGTTGTGCCCCCAATTTCTGTGATGACGACATCGTATTTGCTTTCGTCTGAAATTTCACGGATGCGTCCTTTGATCACATCGGTGACGTGCGGAATCACCTGCACGGTTTTACCGAGATAGTCGCCGCGGCGTTCCTTCAAAATGACCGACTCGTACACCTGGCCGCTAGTGAGATTGTTGTGCCGCGTCAGAACGCAATTGGTGAAGCGTTCATAATGGCCGAGGTCGAGATCGGTTTCTGCGCCGTCGTCCAGCACATAGACCTCGCCGTGCTGGAAAGGATTCATCGTGCCGGGATCTACGTTCAGATACGGATCAAATTTTTGGATAACAACGCGTAGACCACGCGCTTCGAGGAGTGTTCCGAGGGAAGCCGCCGTCAATCCCTTCCCCAGGGAACTAATCACGCCACCAGTGATGAAAATGTATTTCACGAGCGCATTCTCCGATTTCCGCGGACAAGCTTTTGCTCCAGCGCCGCTGCGTCTTCTGGCGTGTCGATACCGGGCGATCCTGTAGCAGTAACGAGCACATGAACCGTTACACCATTTTCCAGTGCGCGCAATTGCTCGAGTGATTCAGCGCGCTCCAGCGGGCTTGGTTTCCATCTCACAAATTGAAGCAGAGTCTCGCGCCGGAATCCATAAACGCCCTGGTGACGGAGAAACAAAGGATGACGGGTGCGCAGCATCGGTATCTTTGCCGATTGATTCGATTGCCTGGAAGCCAATGGCACGCGCCCGTCGTTCAGTGAAGCCGGGATCGCCGCACGAGAGAAATAAAGAGCGTTGCCGCGAAGATCGCGAACGACCTTCACCTGGTGGGGAGAAAAAGCGTCCGCCGGATCCTTGAATGGATGAGCAGCCGTCACGATTCCCACTTTGCGATCCGACTGCAATTTTTCGACAACCTTGTCGATCAAACACGGATCGATCAGGGGTTCATCCCCTTGGACGTTGATTACGTACGCGAACTGTTTTGTTTTTCTCGCCACTTCAGCTGTTCGATTGGTGCCGGTGCGGTGTCTCGGCGAAGTCAGCGCGACCTCTGCACCCCACTCAAATGCCGCGGAAGCGATCCGCATATCGTCTGTGGCAATGACAACTAAATCCAGGTTTTTAGCGCGGAGACAGCGTTCCCATACATGCTTCAGAAGCGGCTTTTCAGCAATGAGATGCAGTGGTTTACCTGGAAATCGCGTAGAGTTCCACCTAGCCGGGATGATCCCAACGGCTTTACTCATGCTGAGAGATCGATGGTCGTGACTGTTCGTCTAAAATCAGCTGCGCTGCGGCGGAAAAATCTTTTGCGGTCCAATCCGCAGTGGTGCCACTGAGGTCGCAGTCAAATCCAGTTTGAACCCGGATTGTGCGCACGCCCGCGTTACGACCGCACTCGACGTCGATCTCCTTGTCACCAATAAAAAACGAGCGCGCCAAATCGATTTGATGCTCTTGCTTGGCTTGCAAAATCATACCGGGCGATGGCTTGCGGTGACTGGAATGTTGACCCGGTACGTCGGGGCAAAAATAGGTTGCATCGATCAAGCGGTGGCCCATCTGGCGCGAAACTTCCGATTCAACGGAGCGATATTCGTCAACGGTGAAAAAGCCGCGACCGATGCCGCTTTGGTTGGTAATAACAATGAGTTTGAATCCATTTGATTTTAAGCGCCGTAATGCTTGGGGAACGCCGGGAAAAACCTTCACCTGTTTTGGGTGGGAACAATAATCCGCATCCTCGATGATGGTGCCGTCGCGATCGATAAAAACTGCAGCCGACAATTCATTAGCCACTTTCGGAATCCTCTCGAAATCTGGCCATCAATTCATCGCGCGTCACGGTCGCTGTTCCAAGCTTGCTTACGACTACTGCGCTCGCGTGGTTGGCGATTTCGGCCGCTTCGGTCGGAGTCGCTCCGCAGGCGAGGCCGAGGGTAAAGAGAGCGATGGCCGTGTCACCTGCTCCCGATACATCGAAAACCTCTCTTGCTTTGGTGGGGATGTAGTGGGGCGCTTCTTTCTTTTGGAAAAGCATCATGCCGTGTTCGCCTAGAGTGATGAGGACGTTTTCTGCTTCCCATTTCTTTAGCAGCGTTTCGCCCGTGCGCTTCAGATCCGTATCCTGGGACGGAACAATATCCGGATCGCCGTTGGGAATACCTGCCGCGAGAAAAGCTTCAGTGCGGTTCGGCTTGATTACTGTCAGGCCGCGCCACTCGACCAGGTTACGAGGATTCGGATCCGCAGCGACGATCTTGCGAGCTGAGCGCGCAGCGACTGCGATTTGCGAAACCAGTTCGGTCGATAAGAAACCTTTGCCGTAGTCTTCGAAAATAATTGCGTCGGTTTCCGAAACATCTTTTCGGACGGCGGCAACGACCTCTTCGATTTGGCTTAGCGACGGCCCGACAAACTTTTCGCGATCGACACGGACCACTTGTTGATGGCGCGCAATGATACGGGTTTTAACGATGGTATGAAACGTTGCCTCTTCAACCGCATTCGAGGTGTCGATCTTTTGTTCGGCCAATAACTCCCGAAGTTGCTGGCCGCTGCGATCCTTGCCCAGTAGCCCGATGATCGCGACGCGCTTGACGAACTCGCGCAAGTTGCGGGCGACATTGGCAGCGCCTCCCGGATAAAACGATTCACCGGTCACCTCCACAACCGGGACCGGCGCCTCCGGCGAGATGCGGCCAACTTTTCCCCACACAAATTCATCCAGCATCAGATCGCCGATTACCGTGATCCGCCTGGAAGATGCGCGGTCGAGGATCTGCTCTAGCCGGGTCAGGTCCATAAGGAACGCAGGTAGCGACGCCGCAGAGGTAATGGAGTGTTTCGGTTCAGGCGATTCAAAATGTTTTGAGCAGGGATTTGTGTACAGCAGCTGTTTTGCTTAAAGTTCGCTTCATTAAATCCTGAATACGAACCCGAAATCAACATTCGAAGCTCCCAATGATTCTGTTTAGTAAACATTTGAAGTTCATTGTAGCTGCGGTCTGTGGCCTTGCCCCGTACGCGCATGGTGCCCAAGCTCCGCAGCACATCAATATTAACCAATTATCCACGACTGTGGAAGATGTTGTGGTGCCGTTGCCGAACGAGATTTTCGGGGCGCTGAACAAGCTGGGTGCAGTCAATTGGAAGGAACACGTCCGCAGCGATAAGGGACCTAATTTCACGGAGCGTCCGCGTATCGCCCTCTTGCTGGGGGCGGTGATTGCCGATGGTTTTATCGCGGTGCAAGCGGAAGACGCGCCGACAGTAAAGGACATTGGCCAGCGGGTTCTGGCATTGGCGAAGGGGATTGGCGTAGGAAACTCAATCACGCCACACGCCAAGGCGATCATCGAGGCGGCAGATAAGCGAAATTGGGAAAATGTCCGGCAGGAACTGGATCGCACCCAAAACAGCGTTCAGCAGGCAATGAACGAAGTGCACGATGAAAAATTATCGCAGCTGGTCAGTCTGGGCGGGTGGCTGCGTGGCACGGAAGTATTGACCTCGGTGGTGAAACAGCATTTTTCCAGCGACGGCGCCGAGCTTCTGCATCAGCCCGATCTCCTGGCTTATTTTCAAACAAGACTGAAGGCTATGCCCGAATTTAACCTCCCGATCATTCACCAGATTCAGGACGCCCTTGTGGAGGTGAAGCCTCTAATCGATGTCGGCAAAGGTCATATTCCTGCCGAATCAGTTAAGAAGGTCAATGAGATCACGACGCGGCTCGGTACGGGCATCGTCACTAGAGATTAGGAAGCTTCGATGAAGGGTTTCGCAAAGATTCTTTTCCGCACGAGTTTCCTGGTGGCGGCCGTCGTGATAATGCAGCGCGCCAGCTTTGCCTCAGTGGATGATGCCCAGTCGTATGCTCTTCAGGCGGCAGAACCATACGTAAAACAAGGATTTCAAGTGCGCGAGGATTACTGGGGAGGCGACCTCGCTCAGGGCGAAAAGAAAGCGGTCCGGCAACAATTATTCAAAGGGAACGAATATTGGTTCTGGCTGGGAACAGAAGTCGATCGGGCAAAGGTGTCCGTTCACATTTACGATTCGGATGGAAAACTGTCGGAAGAATCAGACAGCTGGGAGAAAGGACATTTTGCGGCTGCGCACATCATTCCAAAGACTACCGGTAGTTACTTTATCATTGTCAGCGTGGAGGAATCGCCGGAGGAGCGCACGCATTGGGCGCTGGTTTATGGTTTCCGGTAGGTCAGGGTTAGCGGCGTTAGCTTTAGCCAATACTCGATCGGCATGGACGCCGATGCCACGGATTGATGATGACTGAAACTCGCACCCTCCAGTTTGAGAGCCCGCGCGCTTTGCAGTCGCTCTACGCCAACGACATCAGGCTTTTGAAGAACCTTGAGGACTCGCTCGGGGTGAAAGTCACCACGCGCGAAGGGTGGGTGAAACTCGAAGGGGACGTAAGCCGCGTCGATAAGGCGCAGCACGTGTTTGAGCAACTCGAGAAAGCCCGCCAGCAGGGCGTGGACATTCAAAAGCACGAGTTCAATTACGCGCTTAAGGCCGTGTCGGAAGAGCGCGATGAGAATCTTGGCGACGTTGTTTCAACGAAAATCACCACCTCGTCGCGCAGACCCCCGATTGTCGCGCGAAGCGCAAACCAGCGGGCGTACGTCGAGGCAATTCAAAAGCACGATGTTGTTTTTGGAATCGGACCGGCTGGCACGGGGAAAACTTACCTCGCCGTGGCCATGGCGGTTGCGGCCCTCAAGAAGGAGCAGGTAGCGCGCATTGTTTTGACCCGACCAGCAGTGGAAGCTGGTGAAGCGCTCGGTTTTCTCCCGGGTGACCTCGAACAAAAGATCACCCCATACCTGCGTCCGCTTTACGACGCCTTGCGTGAAATGTTAGAACCAGAGGAAATCGAGCGCGCTGTTGCGCGGCAGACCATTGAAGTGGCTCCGCTGGCGTACATGCGCGGGCGCACTTTGAGTAATGCTTTTGTCATCCTGGATGAAGCGCAAAACACAACCACCGAACAGATGTTCATGTTGCTGACGCGAATCGGTTTGAATTCCAAATGCGTGGTGACCGGCGACGTCACACAAATTGATTTGCCGTCGAACAAGCGCTCCGGAGTCGTGGAAGCATTGCAGGCATTAAAAAATGTTCCCGGCATCGCCACTGTGTACTTTACAGAGCGCGACGTTGTGCGGCATGAATTAGTCCGTGCCATTATTGGGGCCTACCAGCAGCACCGATCGCCTGCGCCAGCGTCACGCAAGTAAAAAACGAAATGTTCGATTTCCTTAGACGCGGAAGACTCATCAGACGTGGCCTTGCCTCGCGGAAAATGCGGCGCCGCCGGGCACGCAGCGAACTAAAGCGCAATTTGGAATACTCGCCTTACACCAAGGTCGTGATCTTTGCGGTGTTTGTCGGTGGCCTCGCGTTTCTCGTTTTTAGTGGCCAGCAACCTGAGCCGACCAAGAATTTTGTTATTGCGCTGTTGGTCCTGGCCACGGCGATTACTCAGCTTTGGATCAACCAGCCCAGGAGCTTTTCGCGAAGCTCGCGCATTCTTCTCATCTTTAGCGTCATTCTGGTGCAACTGTCTGTTACCAAATTGCTGCTCGTGCTTTGTAACAGTGGCAGTTATCGATTCTTGAAGCCTGAAATGGCGGGGCTGATCATGCCCTATGCGTTTGCGCCGCTCGTGCTGAGCGTGTTGTTGGGCCGCCATCATGGCCTGTACGCCGCATTTTTTGTAAGTCTATGGAGCAGCGTCCTGTTTGGTCCCATTGACGCGCCGTTGCTGGTAACGAGTCTGATCAGCGGCTTTACGGCAGTTTCCCTCACATTGCAGGTGCGACGCCGCGGCCAATTGGTCCGTGCTGGTTTCTGCGTCGGGCTCGCCATCTGGTTACTGTCGCTGACATTTGGTTTGATTGGACCGATCAATTGGTTTTATCCGACGGCCAATGATTGGGGCATGATTGGATTCCAAAGCGCCCTCGCTATCGGTAATGGAATTTTGACTGCGACTCTGGTTGGCGGCGCACTGCCGATCCTTGAAAACCTGTTTCAAATTACAACGGACATTTCCTGGCTGGAAGCGTCCGATCTCAATCATCCGCTACTGCGCCGCATGACCATCGAAGCGCCGGGGACCTATCACCACAGCCTGGTCGTCGCCAATCTCGCGGAAGCTGCGGCGGAAGCGATTGGCGCAAACGCCACGCTTTGCCGCGTCTGCGCTTATTTTCATGACGTGGGCAAATTAGTGAAGCCGGAATACTTCACTGAGAACATGAGCTTTGAACGCAACCCGCATGATGATCTCGCGCCGACGATGAGCGCGTTGATCATCATTGCGCATGTGAAGGAAGGCGTTGATCTCGCCCTGAAATACAGACTCAATCAGCGCATTATTGATATCATCCAGGAGCATCACGGCACATCAATCGTCCGTTATTTTTATCAACGGGCGCTTCAGCAGCACGAAGACGCACGTGCCGGCGGCAAAATTATGAAGCTGCGGGAAGACGATATTCCAGCGGTGAAGGAGGAGAGTTTTCGTTACGGCGGACCGAAACCGCAGACAAAAGAGAGCGCCATCGTTAGTCTGGCCGACACAGTCGAAAGCGCCTCACGCAGCCTGGAGAAACCGACGCCGCAAAAGATCGAGACGCTCGTAAACGAACTGATTGAGGAGCGCATTAGCGACCGGCAGCTGGACGACTGCGATGTCACGCTGGGCGAGTTGAAAATCATCGCAGAGCGTTTCCGGTTCACGCTCTTAATGATGCTGCATAGCCGGATCGCCTATCCGAAGCCAGGCCAAAAAACGACGACCATTATTCCGGGCGAAGAAGGTTTGCGTCCAGACGTTATGGTCGCGACGCGAAAACCTGAAACAGCTCCGCCGGTCTCAGCCGCATAGGATAAGGTCGCTTCAAAATCCTCCGCGGAAGAGCCTCCGACGTCGCGCGAGTTTACAATTCCGGTGGACGGGCGCGTGGTTCGCGATCCTTGGAAGTGGCAGTGCTCGGTACAGTAACAAAGGGGCCACCTTCCAAAGGTGTGACTTTTGTGAAAGCAACGTCGGGCATTTCACTCGGGAGTCCTTCGAGCGGAAAATCTTTTCGCAGCGGGAAGAACGGGTAGCCATCCCACATTAATATACGACGGAGGTCGGGATGTCCGTTAAACCTGATTCCCATCATGTCGTAAATTTCGCGCTCGTGCCAATTGGCCGTCGGCCAAATGTCGGAAACGGTGTCGACAGCGCCGGCGTCTTCCGGAACTTTTAACTTTAGGCGCAGATGAACCGCGTGCGGCATCGAATAAAGATGATAGACAATTTCGAAACGTGGCTCTTCTCCGAAGTCGTCGATGCTCGTGATATCGATTAGATAATCGAACGAGAGTTCGTCCCCGCAAAATTTCGCGATCTCACGAAGATCGTTTGCTGCGATCGTGTAAGTCGTTTCACCACGAAATTCAGCCTGGTGCTGAATCCTGTGCCCAAACGCATTGCCTAACGAGTGGAGCAGCTCCTGGTCGGTCAAAGCCACAATGTCATTCTGAGCGTAGCCCATTCGACTCGCCACGCTCGCTCAGGATAAACTCCGCGGAGCCGAAGAATCCCGCGGAGAAAGCGGCCGATAATTCCACGGGATCCCTCGACTGCGCCCGGGATGACTGGATGCTGGTCATGTGAGCGCTTCTTCGAGTTTTTCTGTCAGTTCCGGCTTCTGATTTCTGAAAGAGCGTTCCCGGGAAATTTTCTCCTGCAATTTCATCAACCCGGCGAGCAAAGCCTCCGGACGGGGTGGGCAGCCAGAGATATAAACGTCAACTGGCAAAAGCTGATCGATCCCCTGCAACACGGCGTACGAGCGATACATGCCGCCCGTGGAGGCGCAGGCGCCCATGGCGATTACCCATTTCGGCTCCGGCATTTGCTCGTAAATTCGTTTTACCGCCAACGCCATCTTATAGGTAACAGTGCCCGCCACAATCATCACATCGCATTGCCGCGGCGAAAAACGCATCACTTCGGCGCCGAATCGAGCAATGTCGAAGCGCGATGCAGCTGCCGCCATCAACTCGATCGCACAACAGGCCAGACCCATCGGCATTGGCCAAAGCGAGTTTTTGCGCACCCAGTTGAGCGCCGCATCGAAGCGTGTAAAAATCACGTTGCCTTCGATCTTTGAATCGTATGCTGTCGCGCGTGTTTCCGGCATGGCTAAAGATTAAAATGCGACTCGTAGCGCGCAAGCCGAATCCCTAAGTCTGTAATGATCGTGATTTGAGGTCGTGCGATTGACGTCAATCGCCCTCTCGCTGATTGTCACCGTTCGCATAGCGGGCGCTTCGGGTGAAGCGCCATACCTGATAACTAATGACCCAAACAACACGCACACATCTCGACGATCTCGAGAATCAAAGCATCTTTATTTTCCGCGAGGCGTATCACGCCTTTAGAAATATAGCCATGCCCTGGTCAATGGGTAAGGACTCAAACGTTCTAGTCTGGCTTGCGTGCAAGGCTTTCTTCGGGCGTGTTCCCTTTCCGGTCCTGCATATCGACACGACCTACGAATTTCCGGAGATGCTGGAATTCCGCGAATGGGCAAGGAAGCACCATAACCTCAATCTGATCGTCAAAATCAATACCGAAGCGCGTGCCCGTGGGATTGGTTACGAGACGCACGACCCCGTAACGGTCACGCACGAGTTAAAAACAGTAGCCTTGCAGCAGGTGCTTGCGGAGTACAAATGGGACGCACTTATCACCGGCATTCGACGCGACGAAGATCCAACTCGCGCGAAAGAGCGATATTTCTCTCTGCGCAACGCGGAGTTTGAATGGGACTACAAGGATCAGCCTCCTGAATTCTGGAGCCAGTTCGTAACCACAACCGCAAAGGGCGAACATGTTCGAGTTCAACCATTGCTCGATTGGACCGAGGTGGATATCTGGCGCTACATCCAGCGGGAAAATATACCCATCCCGCAAATGTATTTCGCTCGAAACGGAAGACGATTTCGGTCGTTAGGCTGTAGTCCCATTACGCAACCCATCGAGAGCACTGCTTCGACGATCGACGAAATCATTGCCGAATTGGAAGCGACAAAGACGAGTGAGCGCGCCGGGCGCGCACAGGACCATTACGAACGGAATGCGATGCAGAAGTTGAGAGCTAAGGGGTTTTTGTAGTCGCTGATGCTGGATGCTGGATACTGGATGAATTATCGCAATCTCGAGGTTTGGCAATTGGCGCGGGAACTGGTGATCGCCATTCACAACGTGACTTTGACCAAGTTGCCCAAATTCGAAATGTTTGAAGAGGGCAGTCAGATTCTCCGTTCTATCAAGTCAGTAAAGTCCAACATCGTCGAAGGCTATGGACGTCGCCGATACAAACAGGAGTTCGTAAGGTTCATTGATTGCGCACTGGCTTCGTGTGATGAAACCGCAGATCACTTGGATACGCTCGTCGCAACGAACTCATTAACGGATTCTGCAACGATTGATGACCTCACGAGAAAGGTCGATGAGCTCGGACGGAAATTGAACCTCTTCTTACAAAGTATCGAACGCGGTCATATTTCAGAAAAGTGAACCAGGTGCCAAGTTCTTCATCCAGCATCAAGAATCCGGTATCCAGTATCGGTGCGCAGCCAAAGCTGCGCGTGGTTTTCGTCGGTCACGTCGATCATGGAAAATCCACGCTAATCGGTCGCATTTTGCACGACACCGGTTCTTTGCCCGAAGGGAAGGTCGACGAGATAAAGAAAGTATGCGCCGCGGAGGGAATGCAATTTGAATTCGCTTTTTTGCTAGACGCGCTTCTTGAGGAGCAAAAACAAAACGTCACGATCGATACAACCGAAATTCCTTTTCGAACGCCGCGACGCCAATACGCCATCATCGACGCACCGGGGCACAAGGAATTCTTAAAGAACATGATTACGGGCGCGTCGAGAGCCGACGCGGCCATCCTCGTGATCGGCGCCGATGAAGGGGTGCGCGAACAGAGTCGCCGTCATGCCTACCTCCTGAGCATGCTTGGCATCAAGCATCTCATCGTGGTCGTAAACAAGATGGATCTTGTGGATTACTCTGAGAAACGATTTCGCGAGATCGAGCAGGAATATCGAAGATTTCTTCGCGAGCTTGGATTGGATGCACGGACGTTTATTCCCGCGTCCGCCAGGGAAGGCGAAAATGTCGCGCGGGTAAGTATGAAAATGAAGTGGTACGGCGCGGCGAGTGTTCTCGAAGCACTTGATCTGCTGGAACCGCAGCAGCGCAATGTCGATCTTCCACTTCGCTTTTGTGTTCAGGATGTCCATCGCTTTGACGGGCGGCGGATTATAGCAGGCCGGATCGAGACGGGAACGCTAAGGCCGGGGGACCAGTTGGTGTTCTCACCGGCTAACAAGTCGTCCGTGGTTGCGACGATCGAGCGTTGGAACGCGCAGGAAAATGGTCCGGCTGTCGCGGGAGATTCGATTGGGATTACCCTTAGTGAGCAGATTTTCGTGGAGCGCGGCTATGTCGCATCGCGCGAAAATGAAACGCCGATCGAGGCGAATCGTTTCCATGCGGACCTTTTCTGGATCGTGCGCGAACCGCTGCGCATTGGACATTTGTACAGCCTCCGGTTGGCAACTCAGGACGTTAAGTGTGAGGTCGTATCCATCGAGCGAGTCATGGATTCTTCGACACTGGCGACCAAGAGCGACGGACGCGAACAATTAGAGCGAAACGAGATCGGCACACTTACAATCCAGACCCGGGCACCACTCGTCATCGACAACCACGACCGCATTCCGAATCTTGGAAGGTTTGTCATCGTCGATGACGGACAAATTTGTGGCGGCGGAACGATTTTCGGCGGCGTCTACACGGATCGCACGGTTACAAAAAGCAAAAATATCTTTTGGACCGAGGGAAAAATCACCGCAGGGGCGCGAGCAATACGGAGCGGTCACCGAGGGGCTGTGATCTGGTTAACCGGGCTTTCCGGTGCCGGGAAATCGACCATTGCGCAATCGCTCGAACGCGACTTGTTCCTTCTCGGTATGCATACGTACGTGCTGGACGGTGATAACATTCGGCACGGGTTGAATTCTAATCTTGGGTTCTCGCCAGACGACCGGGTGGAAAATATTCGGCGCGTGAGTGAAGTGGCCAAACTCATGGCCGACGCCGGCACAGTGGTGATCACTGCATTCATCTCGCCTTATCGGATGGATCGCAGCCGCGCGCGAGAGATTGCTTTGGAAAGCAACGCCGAATTTATCGAAGTCTTCGTCGATGCGCCCCTGGAGGTGTGCGAGGCGCGCGATCCTAAAAAGCTCTACAAAAAAGCGCGAGCCGGCCAGATCCGTGAGTTTACCGGAATTGACGCACCTTACGAGACTCCGGAAGACCCGGAGATTGTTGTGCATACGGATCGGCAAAGCGTTGACGAATCCGTAGCGACGATTCTGGAGCAGTTATTGCCGCGATTGAGAGAATCCGAAGCGACCAAATGACTAGTGGCCGTCGTACCAGGGCCAATGTAGAGGCAGGCGTGTCGCCTGCATTCCAATCAAGTTCGCACCCGGCACGGCTGCCACTAGAGGAAGACAAAATTACAATTCGAGATGCGGAATCGAACGACGCTCCGGAGCTTGCCGTGCTGATGTGCGAACTCGGCTATGAAACCAAGCGCACAGAAATGGAAACGCGCCTAAGGTTGATTTTGTCGAATCCGACCTACAAGACTTTTGTCGCTGTTATGGATGGCTGCGTTTGCGGGAGGATTGGCGCGCTCGCATATCCAACCTATGAGCATGACGATCCGGCCGGGCGAATTCTTGCCTTGGTGACATTGAGTGCCGTGCGCCGCCGCGGAATTGGTCGCGCGTTGATTGCAACGGCGGAGAAAGAGCTCGTCCAAAGAGGAGTCACGCGCGTTGCCTTGGACGCACGGTTTACCCGAGAAGATGCCCACAAGTTTTACGAGTCGCTCGGTTACGAGCGAAACGTGTGGCGATTTGTGAAGCAACTTCCAGTGAGCAATTGATCGAAACTCGATGTGGCGAGGTTGGAGCATCTTTGCGACCGCAGCAGTTTCAGTAATTGGAATTCAAACCGCGCAGGCAGCCGAGACTTCAAACAAACCAGCGGAAACAGAGGAGGTAACAGTCACAGGAGAAGCAACTGGGTCGCTTACCTCCGTGTCGCCCGAGGAATCCACGAAGCAGAAGACGCAGGTTCCTGGCGCCTTCACCATCAAGACGGCCGATGAGATGAAACTGGGCCGTGCGTCAAACTTCGAAGATTTGCTGCAACGAGTGCCGGGCGTTTTCCTTCAATCCGAGAACGGCGCAGAGGCCTCAAAGATCTCGATTCGAGGCTCCGGAATTACGTCCGAAGACGAACCACTTGGCGTAATGTTCTTACTGGACGGCTTGAACTTCAACCAGGGAGATGGCGAAGCCATTCTGGAGGACTTTGATGTTGCTGCGCTCAGTCACGCAGAAGTCTTTCGGGGTGCCGACGCATTTAAATACGGCGCGCTGACACTTGGCGGGGCAATCAATCTCGTGCCCTTTACCGGGTATGATGCGGCGCCATTTCAAGTCCGGCTTGAAGGGGGGAGTTACGGTTTCTTCCGTGGCGACATGACCGGTGGCGCAGTAGAAGGCCCGTTCGATCAGTTCGGTTCGATTGGCTTTAGAGAGCGTGACGGCTTTCGAGAGCATAGCCGCGAGGACACAGAAATCCTTTTTGCTGATCTCGGGTACAAGTTCAACGAACAGGTCGAGAATCGATTTTATCTCACGCTGGATCGGACCGATCGGAATCTGCCTGGCGGTTTGACCAAGTCGGAAATGGAAAACGCGCCCTCCCAGGCTAATCCGCTCGCGATAGCCCAGGATTGGAACAAAGAGTGGTCGTACGTTCACCTGGCGGACAAGCTAAGCATTCGAACTGATGAGATTCAGTTCGATGCCGGTGTGTTCTGGTTTCATCGCGACCTTGAAAACCGCGGATTCTTTTCCCCGGACTTTCGGCAGGGGATCGAGATGTTTTATTCGGACAATTTTGGCGGGAACCTGAATTTTGTTAGCCGTCACGAGCTTTTTGGCCTACGAAATATCCTTACCATTGGTCTGAGCCCACAGTACGAAAACGAGCCCCGTCAAAACTACGAGAACCTCTTCGGACACACAGGTGCAACGACCGCGCGAGCCGTAGGCAGTTCGCTAAACATTCCAGTCTATATCGAGGACCAGTTGTATCTCGCCCCGCGGTTATCGATCCTCGCCGGAGCGCAGGCGATTTTTGCGGATCGTCATTTCATTGATGAGTTCTTGACCGACGCGGAAGGAAATCAATCAAATCGGCAGAATTTTTGGGGATTCAATCCCAAGCTGGGCGCGATTTACGAAATCAATCGCCAGACACAGGCATTCATGAATTTCAGTCGCAGTTGGCAACCGCCTTCGTTAGACAATCTGGTCGAGTTCACGCCAGGTCCGGATTCCAGCCTGGTTTACACACCGCTTCAACCGCAACATGCTTGGACCATCGAAGTCGGAACGCGCGGAGAATATTCGCGGTTTCAGTGGGAGTTGTCGCTTTATCACTCCTGGGTTCGTAATGAATTGCTCGAGATCAATGACGCCTTCGGGAATGATATTGGAACAAGAAACATCCCGCGCACAAATCATCAAGGAATCGAGGCAAGTCTGGAAGTCGAATTGCTTCGGGAAGTTTTGGTGCCAAAGCAGGGGAATCGCTCAGGCGATCTTTTGTCATTCGATCAGAGCTACACGCTCAACGATTTTCATTTCGATGAGAACGCTGTTTACGGCGACAACCGCATCGCGGGAATTCCCATTCATGTTTATGAAGCGCAATTGCTTTACCAAAGCCCGTTTGGTTTCTATGCGGGTCCAAACGTGCAGTGTAACCTGTCGCGTTATCCAGTTGATGAGGCGAACACGCTCTTCGCGGATAGTTACGTGCTGCTTGGTTTCCGTGCAGGATTTCGACGGACCAACGGATTCTCAGTCTTTATCGATTGCAGGAACCTGACGAACCAGCGCTATGCGGCCTCTATCGATGTGATCGCCGACGCGCGCACGGAATCGAATCCCGAGATTTTTCATCCCGGCGACGGTCGCTCCTTCTACGGTGGAGTTTCCTGGAGTTGGTGACTCATTGTTCCAGCCCGTCTCTCACGAAATCCAAATTGTCTTGATGTTTGTAAACTCACGAAGTCCTGCGGCGCCGAGTTCGCGTCCAAAACCGGAACGCTTAACCCCGCCGAAGGGCAAACGCGGATCGGAGGCGACCATCGCGTTAATGAAAACCATTCCGGTCTCGAGGTCAGAGGTGAAGAGCTCTTGTTCCTCGGGATTATTCGTCCACGCGCTGGCAGCGAGGCCGAATGAACTGTCGTTAGCCATCGCGATCGCGTCGTCTGCGTTGCGGACACGGAAAATGGATGCGACCGGACCAAAAACCTCTTCGCGGTAGGCGGGCGATTCTCGTGCCACATTGACGAGCACCGTTGGCTCATAGAAAAATCCCGGACCATCAATGCGATTTCCGCCGGTCAATAATTTTGCGCCCGCTGCGATCGATTTCTGAACCTGATCGTGCACGCCTTGCAGAATTTGTTCCGTTGCGAGTGGGCCAATTTCAGTAGCCGGATCCATAGGATCGCCAACTTTCAATGCGCGCATCCTGTCAACGAACTGGTCGAGAAACTCCTCGTAAATTTCGTCTGCAATGAAGAGTCGCTTTGCGGCGATGCACGATTGTCCGGTGTTAATGGTGCGAGCTTTGACCGCCGTGGTCAGTGCGCTCTCGAAATCCGCGCTTGGCATCACGATGAATGGATCGCTGCCGCCGAGCTCAAGCACACTCTTCTTGATCTGACGTGCAGCTGCGCTCGCGACCGCGCTCCCGGCTTTTTCGCTACCCGTTAGCGTGACCGCCTTCACGCGCGGATCGACAATTACCTTTTCGACCTGTTCCGGTTCGATGAGTAGCGTTTGGAAAACGCCGTCATCAAATCCCGCGCGACAAAGTATTTGTTCAATGGCAAGTGCGCACTGCGGGACATTGGAAGCATGCTTTAGCAAACCGACATTGCCGGCCATAAGCGCTGGCGTAGCAAATCGAAAGACCTGCCAGAAAGGAAAATTCCAAGGCATGATGGCGAGGACTGGCCCGAGTGGTTCATAGTTGACATAACTGCGAGCCGCGTCCGTTTGTGCAGGCTCGTCCTCAAGGAACCGCTCCGCGTTCTCTGCGTAAAATCGACAGGCGCGCGCACATCTCAGGATTTCTTCTACGGATGCTCGGTACAACTTTCCCATTTCGAGTGTGATGATTTCGGCGAGTCTCTCTTTTTCCTGCAGCAACAACTCAGCCGTGGCTTCCATAAGTTCCGAGCGCCGGCTAAACGCAGTTCGCCGATATTTCCTGGACGCGTTCTCGGCGCCCTTCAGTCGTTTCTCGATGTCGGCATCGTCGAACGGAGCAAACTGCTTTACCTTTTCGCCCGTGGCCGGATTAATCGAAGCAATTGCCATATCGGTACCTTACATAGCATTTGCAATTAATGGAGGGGCGAACTCCATGAGCCCGGCGGCGCGAAGCTTCGCCCTCCACAATGCGTACGCGATTATATTCGCAATCCTTTGGGAATCAGAACGCGATCGAGCACGTCGAAAAACCATTGCACTAGCAGCGCCAGCAACGCCGCAGGAACAGCTCCCTCCAAAATCGTTGCGTGATCGTTCAAATTGAGGCCGCTCAAGATCGGTTCGCCGAGCCCGCCAGCACCGATCAGCGCAGCGAGAGTAGCTGTGCCGATATTAATCACTGCGCTGGTCTTGATTCCCGAAAGAATCGAGCGTGATGCCATCGGCAGATAAATTTCCCAGCGTCGGATGAACGGACTGAGTCCCAGCGCAACAGCAGATTCGCGCAACGATCGCGGGATGTCCTGCAAGCCGCTCGCAGTGTTCCGCACGATTGGCAATAACCCGTAAAGGAACAGGGCCGCAATCGCAGTGCGCACGCTGATCCCGAAAAACGGAAGAGGGACAAGCAATGCCATCAAGGCTAGCGAGGGAATCGTTTGCACAACACTGGCGATGCCAAGAATTCCCTGCCCGATCAATCCACCGCGACTGGCAACAATGCCCAGCGGAATCCCAATGATCACTGAAAGCAACAACGAAAGTCCTGCGAGCTCAAGATGGCGCAGCGTCCAGCGCGCAAGCTTGTGCGCAAAGGATTCGCCCACCGAATTTGCCGATCTTTCGCCGCCTTCAAAATATAAGTTTGCCGCGAAGGTGTAATTTTTTGTGCGCTCTGCCTCCGTATTGAGGTGAATCATGCGTTTTTCATCCAGCGTTCCTTCAAGCCGGCGCAAGGCACTAATTGCGCCGGGCGATATGGATGACCGAAACAAAAAGACAGCCTGATACTTTGGGAAAAACCGAAGATCGTCTTCAAGAACTACCAGATCCTTTTCTTCAATCTTTGCATCGGTCGAATAGGCGTCCTTCACGTCAATCGAGCCATTAGCCAGTGCGACGTAACCGAGCGCATGATCAATCCCGATGACGCTCTGTTGGGGAAGCCCGTAACGCTCGCGCAACGGCTGCCAGCCGTCCTGGCGGTCGAGAAATTCATGTGTGAGTCCGATCCTGAGTTCTGGATGCTTTTGCAGATCGCTGATGGTGTGAATTCCGAAGCGTTGCGCTTCGCTGCGTCGCATGACTAGCGCGTAAGTGTTGTCGAACCCAAGGGGCTCTGTCATGCCAACGCCGAATTTTCCGAGCGCGTCTCGAATTTCATGAAACGCAAGTTGCTGACTGTTTTTCAGAATTTCTTGCGCGATTGTTCCCGTGTATTCCGGATAGGCATCAATTTGTCCGCCTTGGAGCGCTTGCCAGAGAATGATTGTGCCGCCCATTCCCTGGCGATGTTCCGTTGCAACACCGGCATCGCTTAGGGCACGCCTGGCGATCTCACCCAGAACATACGACTCGGTGAACTTTTTTGAGCCGATGACGACAGGATTCGCTGATGCCTGTGTGCCAGCGCACAAAAAGAGAACGATCAAAGCCAGGGAGCGCCGAAGCGATCTCATAGCAGTTGAACTCCACGCTGCGCGTTAATGAATTCCGACACGAAAGGGTCAGCTGGTCTTTCGCGCAGATCGATAACTGAGCCTTTCTGCACGACTCGGCCCTCCTTCATAAGCACGATTTCATCGCCAAAATAAATCGCCTCGGCCAAATCATGGGTGACGAAAAGCACCGTCTGCTGCAATCGCACGAAAATTTCTTTAAGATCCTTCTGTAAAGAAGCCCGCACCAATGGATCCAGTGCACCGAGCGGTTCATCGAGCAACAGTAGTTCCGGTGAAAGCATTAATGCGCGCATCAAACTGACGCGCTGCCGCTGACCTCCGGAAAGTTCGACAGGATATCGCGAGAGCAACTTGACGGAAAATCTCGTCAGCTCGCACAATTCGACGAGCCTGTTCTGCATTTCATTCTCGGATTTCCCAATGTGGCGTGCCATCAACAGGACATTGGCGCGTGCAGTCAGATGCGGGAATAAACCGCCTTCCTGGATCACGTACCCAATTCGCCGGCGAAGCTTGCTGATCGTATCGGATGTGATCTGTTCACCATTGAACTCGATTGAGCCAGAGTCGGGCTCCATCAAACGAATAATCAATCGGAGCAACGTCGATTTGCCGCAACCGCTTGGCCCAATGAGAACGGTGGTCTTGCCGCGTTCGACGGACAGATTTGTCGAATGCAACGCGGTTGCATCCGCAAAGCGTTTGCTCACATCGACGAGTTTCACGAGCGCACTCATTGGCGATTCGCGATATTCTGTAGAGGCAGGCCTGCCACCTGCAAGCATGGATGGTTAGGTTGTGCAGCCGAGACGGCTTCCACTACAGTTTTGTAGCCGCGGGCGTCGACCGCCAGCGGAGGTCATCGCCCCCGGCAACAGCTAAAGTAGAATACGCCGAACAACCGGGCGTCGTCAGTCCAGAGTTTGACGAAATCAAACCCGGCCTGGCGAGCCAGCGCGATGAAACCCTCTGGTGTGTGCTTGTAGGAATGCTCAGTCAGGATTTTTTCACCGGCTCGGAAGTGAAACTCTCGATCGCCTATGTGAACTGTCTGGTCGGTCGTACTGATCAAATACATCTCGATGCGACCGACTTCTGAGTTGTAAATTGCGCGGTGTCGCCACTGGCTTAGATCGAAATCTGCGCCGACTTCGCGATTGATGTGCGCCGGCAAATTCAAATTGAATTCCGCCGTGACGCCGGCGCTGTCGTTGTATGCGGCTTCGATCACACTTTGATCTTTCTGCAAGTCGACGCCGATCAGGAGCCCGCCTCCTAGACCAGCAACATTGGCAATGCGCCGCAAAAACTCTAGCGCTTCATTTGGCTCGAAATTGCCGATAGTCGAGCCAGGAAAATAAACGACGTTACGCGCGGGCTTATGGCGCGGTGAAGGCAACACGACAGGTTGCAAGTAGTCGGCGCATACAGGCAGGACTTCCAGCTTGGGAAAAATTTTCCGGAAAAACGCGGCCGATTTGCGCAATTGCTTTTCAGAGATATCGACCGGCACATAAACAGCGGGCTGCTCGAGCGCTTCAACGAGAATGCGTGTCTTGGTGCCCGCTCCAGTGCCGAGTCCGATCAGCTCAATATTTGGTCCAATCTGCGACGCGATTTCGGCGCGGTTTCGATCCAGAATATCGATCTCGGTTCGAGTGACGTAATACTCCGGTAGTTCGCAAATCTTTTGGAACAACGCGGCACCGCGCTCATCGTAGAAATACTTGCATGGCAGGGTACGCGGATCGGAGGAAAGGCCGGCGATAACGTCCGACAGAAAATCAGAAGTTGCCGGGGGAACCGCAGAAGGGGGTTGTATGGCGGTTAGTGGGTCTGCGCTCATTATGGCAATATCGTTCGGCGCGCGCCTGCCGGTCGCGCCCTACAGATTCATTGTGGATCGCGCGCGAGTCTGATCCCTGTAAACTGCCAGCGTTTTTCTGGTGGGAAGAAATTACGATAAGTTCGGCGAATGTGACTACGCGAGGTAGCACAGGAACCGCCACGCAAAACGTATTGATTGCACATGAACTTGCCATTGTATTCGCCAAGTGCGCCCGGCGCGGCGCGATAGCCGGGGTAGGGCGAGTAGGCGCTGCGCGTCCATTCCCAAACATCGCCAAACATTCGGTGCAGGCGTCCATCGTCTCCTGAGGTGGACAATTTGCGCGGATGAAAATTTTCGTCCTCGACAAAATTTCCTTCAATCGGGCAATCCGATGCAGCGTGCTCCCATTCAAACTCTGTCGGCAGTCGCGCGCCTGCCCAGTTCGCATACGCGTCAGCTTCGAAATAACTCACGTGGGTCACTGGCTCGGATTCATCGACCTGGCGAAATCCTGAGAGCGTAAAGTTCCACCAGGCGCCATCGTGTTTCGTCCAGTAAAGCGGTGCCTGCCAGCGTTGGTCGTTCACAGTCATCCATCCGAGCGATAACCAGAATTCCGGACGCGCATAACCATTGTCCTCGATGAATTCCATATACTCGCCGTTTGTGACCGGCCGCGTAGCGAGCGAAAACGCGGGAACCAACGCTCGATGCCGTGGTCCTTCGTTGTCATAAGCGAATCCGGAGCCGTCATGGCCAATTGCGACAACCGTCTCTTCGAAGTCGATGAACTGGAGGGGGGAAGTCTGTGAGCCCGGCGTCTGAGAGCTCCGCCCTCCGGTTTTCGGCGCAGTCGCCGCGGCGACTCGCGCCCTATCTTCTCGAAAAACAGGATAAAGCGGATTCTGCGCAAACACGTGCTTGATATCGGTGACCAGCAATTCCTGATGCTGTTGCTCATGATGAAATCCGAGAATGAGGATCGGTTCGATTTCGTCGAGCAACTTTTCGTCCGCGCTGGATAGCAGATTGTCGACATGCGAATCGACCGATGCGCGATAACGCTGGGCCTCCCTTACCGTCGGACGCGAAATTAATCCGCGTAGATCGCGCCGGTGCATATCGCCTGCGGCGTTGTAGTACGAATTAAAGAGATAAGCGTACTGCGGAATTTCAGGGCGATAACCCGGGCTGAACTTTTTAAGGATAAACGTTTCGAAAAACCATGTGGTATGGGCAAGATGCCACTTCGTGGGGCTCACGTCCGCCATCGATTGCACAACGCAGTCTTCTGGTTCTAGACCCGCACAGAGACTGGTGGTGAAGTCTCTGATTTGATGAAAACGCGTAAGAAGGCGCTCAACACGTCCCAAGCCCGGATGAAAATCGGCTGGTTTGACCGCGACCGTATCAGTGGCGGCTTCCGCGGAAGCTGAGCTCAAAGAATATCTCCCTCTTGTTCGAGTTCTTCCCTGCGCGCTTCGAGCATCTGGTCATGAGTCGCTTCTTCGAGACCGTCGATCACGCAATGCTCGCCGATCGTTTCCTCTTCCTCGGTGCCGGGACGCGGCGCGCGGTGGCCTTTGGTACTCGCAACGACATTCCATTCTTCAGTAAGATCGGCATTGTCCGGAGTTTCCTCGGGAGGAGTGTTATTTTCCGCCCCCATCAATTCGTGTCGGGCCTGTTTCCAGTCTGCTTCGGTAAATTCATCAGGGTTGCGCTCGTCAATCATCGCAATTTCCCTCGCGCGTCTTTCCACCTCCTCCGGTGAAGGTGCGCCGAGCCCGTTGCCGTGCACCGAGATCTTTCCCGCGGGAGGTTGGGAGTGCTCATTCATAACCAATCATGCGAAGGCCACGGGGGCGCCTTGTTCGCACTACACTTTGCCTTACAGATTAGATGCTTGCAATACAAGCGCCAGAAAAAAGGCTGTCACGATTCTAGCATGAATAGGGAGAATTTCGTTCAACTCGAGGGCGATGCTGTGGTTGCTTTAGAAGAATACGGTGATCCAAATGGAGTGCCGGTGATATTTTGCCACGGCTGGCCGAGCTCACGCACCATGGCGCGACTTACGGACGAACCAGCGCGCGACCTCGGTATTCGCATTATTTCACCCGACCGACCGGGCATTAGCAGATCGAGTTTGCAGCCCAATCGAAAATTGGCAGACTGGCCGCGCGTTATCGAACGAGTTCTCGATCACGCCGGTATTGGCGAATTTCGAGCGCTCGCTATTTCCGGCGGCGCACCCTACGCGTACGCAATGGCAGCAACAATGCCGGGACGGGTTCGCGCAATTGCAATTGTAGCAGGCGCGATTCCCATGGCCGAGCTTGAAGATGCAAGAGGATTGCTGCCACTTTACCGTTGGATGCTGGCGCTCCATCGAGCGCGACCGCAACTCTTGCGAAGGTTGTTTCGTATGGCTCGCCCGATTCTCGCTTTGCGCCCGCCTGTCCGCCTTCGGCCGTTACTTTTGAAAATGCTGATGTTGCGACCGTGTGACGCAGAAAGCCTGCGTGATGCGGCAGCGTTCGAAGCTATCTTTGAAAGCCAGCGTCGTGCCTGGCGTGGGTCAGCTGAAGGGGTCATGGCGGACGCGCAGATCTACGCGCAACCATGGGGATTTTCGCTTGAGGACATACACGTTCCGGTCCGTCTTTGGCATGGAAAGCAAGACCGGGCTTTCTCAGTTCATCTGGCGGAAGAACTCGCCGGACAATTGCCTGACTGCAACGCGCGGTTCATTGATAACGCGGGGCATTATTCGCTGCCCATCCGCCACATGCGGGAGATTTTAGCGGACCTGGTTTCTCTGTAGTGGCAGGCGTGCCGCCTGCATTCTCAAAACGTGCAGCTGACACGACTGCGAGTACATTTTAATCATGGAGGAAGATTTCACAGGGGGGGCGATTCACGATCAGCCAACACGGCGACAATGGAGCATTGATCCGCCGTTCGATGCGCGCGTACGGCAATTGGTTCGCGATTGGGACACAAACCAATCTCCCGAGTTGATCGAGGAAATGATCGTTACTGCGCTAAAGATTGCCCGCGATCGCATGAGCGTGGCGGATCTCAAGTTGATCAATCGTTCTATAAAAGAAATGCGTGGCGCGGCGAAGGTCTTCGCGCCATTTCAGCATTTGCGAAAAGTGGCCATTTTTGGATCGGCGCGCACTCCAAACAATTCGCCCGAGTACGAGGTGGCCGAGGATTTCGCTCGGGAAATGGTGGCGCACAATTTCATGGTGGTCACCGGTGGCGGTGACGGAATCATGGGAGCAGCACAGCGGGGCGCAGGCCGCGAGCATAGCTTCGGGCTTAACATCCGGCTTCCATCCGAACAGAGAGCGAACGAAATCATCGAAGGCGATCCCAAGCTGATTACGCTCAATTATTTTTTCACGCGGAAATTGAATTTCGTGAAAGAGGCGCACGCGTTCGCGTTGTTTCCCGGTGGTTTTGGCACCCTCGACGAAACATTCGAGGTGCTCACACTGATGCAAACAGGCAAAGCCCGTATCATCCCGGTTGTGATGTTGGATCGGCCACGTGGAAATTATTGGGAGGTCTGGATGAAGTTTATTACAGACCGTCTCCTTAAGTCAGGCTTGATTTCGGAGGAAGATTTTTCCTTTTTCAAAATCACGCACAACGTCCCTGACGCCGTTGCAGAAATTTTAAATTTTTACAAAATCTACCATTCAGCGCGATGGGTAGGGGAACGATTTGTGATCAGGATGAATGATCGCTTGTCGAAGGCCGCGGTTGTCAACCTTAACAAGCAATTCGCCGACATCGTGCGCAAAGGCGAAATCATCCAGGGCACGGCGCTGCCTCAGGAAAAAAATGAGCCTGAAATTTGGGATTTGCCCCGGCTGATCTTTACGCCTTTCCGCACCAGGTTCGGACGCTTCCGTCAGTTGATCGATGCGATCAATTCTTCTTCAACTGCGTGAGGGCTTCCGATCGAGAATCGACTTCTTGCGACGACATCGGGCTGACAGACGCTTCACGATGCGTGCCGTTTCCCAACAGTGCAATGTCGGCGCGGAGCTTCGTTTTCATCATTTCATCGAACGAAAAATGTTCGGCTGCATAGCGCAGGCCATTCGCTGCGCAGTGCTCAGCCAATTGTGGATCAGAAATGAATTCCAGTATCGCAGCAGCGAGCGCCTTGCTATTGCCTGGCTCGATGAGCAGACCGTTTTGCCGATGCCCAATAATTTCCGGAATATCGCCCACCTTTGTCGCGATGACGGGACGACCACTGGCAAAGGCTTCGCGCAACACGATTGGCGAAGCTTCGGTGCGCAGAGAAGCGATCACTATCATGTCGCACGCCGCATAAACATCGGGTGTGTCCCAGCGATACCCTGCCATGATCACCTGATCGGCCAGGCCTCCGCGATCGATGGCGTTCCTTACGTTGATCCCGCGCTTTAGGATACCGGTGCCCTGTCCCACGACGACGAATCGCGCATCCGGTCGCTCTGCTAAAACCAGAGGAGCAGCTTCGACGAGAATGAGCTGGCCTTTATCCGGCCGGATCATTCCGACGTTTCCAATGAGCGGAACGTCTACGCCGACACCGATCTCACGACGGAATTTCATCCGATCACGCGGCGGCTTGAATTTTTCCAAATCGACTGCCGAACCGATGACTTCAATTTTCGCAGGATCAACGCCGTGTTCCTGAACGAGTTCATGTTTGATCACCGAGGCATCAGCCACAATGTTCGAACAGCCATGCTTGAAGACAAATGCGCGTCCCTTACTTCCGATTGGGTCGGTGATGCAGCGCGCGCGGCTTAGTGGAATCCCGCAGAAATAGAGCGGCAGACAAAGCCAGTGATCTTTCGAGCTGTACGTTTTGAGTAAATCGATGCGGTTTCGCCGGCAAAATCTCCACAGCCGCCACGAGCAAAGCAGATCAACTCGGCTGCCGAGCGGGATCGTTACCAGTCGCGTGCCGAGTTCAGAAGCTTTGGAGTGCACCTGACTATCTGGATTGCAGATGAGCCATGCCTCATGCCCATGAGCATTCAGCCAATTGATCTCAAGACAGGTGCGGTATTCCTGGCCGCCCCAGCTGCGGCTGCTCTCTACATAGAGAATGTTCACGTGGAATCGGCAATGACTGCCGTTACCGCAATTTAAGCGGCCGCGCCGCGCTTTTCGAGAATGTAATCGTGGATTGTATTTACAGTTTGAAGCGCTTTGCCAGCTACCTCCGAGCTTGGCACACCGACCCCAAATGTTTTTTCCATGCTCACCACCAGCTCGAGCGCGTCGATGGAATCCAAACCGAGACCGTGTGCACCAAAAAGCGGAAGATTGTCCCCAATCTGTTCCGGGGTTACTTGCAGCATTAAGTTTTTTACAAGCATCTCTTTGATGCGAGTGCGTAGATCAGGTTCGCCCATAAACGAGGCGCGATCTTGCCGTAAATCGCGCGGTTGGTCAAACGTGCAGAATTTGGATTGCGAATGATTCGTCTGAAAAAGCGGCGGACATCAAAGCGCAAGCGAGTGATTCGCGCTGGCTGGAATGTGAGCCCCCCGCGTCGCTTTCGGCAGGGAACGCTTCCTTACGCTTGATCGGCTTTCCCGTCGCTGGTTGCAGGCTGGTTGTCGGCGCGGGGCACAGTCGATTGCGCCGGTTTCACCTCAGACTTGGCGGTTTCAGTCTCGGACTTTCCGGCTTTGTGCAGTTCGTCGTTGAAGTCGTCCTTTGCTTTTTGAAACTCCTTCACCGCCTGGCCCATTCCGCGGGCAAGTTCCGGTAATTTCTTGGCTCCAAACAAGACCAGAATAATCAGCAGGATGACGATCAGGTCCGGCCCTGCCAAATTCATGAAGCTGGCGATAAGACTCATGCGCTAGGCTTCAACATCAAGCCGTTTCCCGAACTTTCAAGGCAAATTCCGTTAGGCTGCATAGGAGTCTCGAAAGTTGACACGCTCAAGCTACTGTGGAAAAAGGGTTTCCTACCGATGCGTCCTACTTGGAAAGGCAGTATCAGCTTCGGGCTGGTTTATATTCCGGTGGCGGTTTATCCAGCCACGCGTGAAGAGAAGATTAGTTTTCGGCAGCTTCGTTCCACCGATCTTAGCCCAATCAGATACAAAAAAGTGGCGGAAGCGGACTCAAAGGAAGTTCCAGCCGACCAAATCGTGAAAGGCTTCGAGTTCGAGCGGGGCCGTTACGTCGTAATGAAGGACGAGGACTTCGAGAAGGTGCGGATCGAGTCCACACATTCGATCGACATTACCGACTTTGTGGATTTGGAGCAGGTCGATCCGAAGTTTTTCTACAAACCATATTTTCTCGAGCCGCAAAAGGGTGGGGAGAAGGCTTACGCGGTTTTGCATAAGGCCCTCAGCGGGACCGGCAAGATCGGCATTGCCAAGGTCGTGATCAGCAACCGTGAGCATCTGGCCGCTGTGAAACCGGATGGGCTGTTTCTGATTTTGGAGCTAATGCACTTTGCCAGCGAGATATTGAGCACCGAGGTTTTGAAGAATGGTTCGGCTACCGCAGTTAGCGATAAGGAATTGAAAATGGCGCAGGCCCTAATCGAGAGCATGGCCGTTTCCTGGGAACCGGAAAAGTATCGGGACGAATACCGGACGGCATTAATGGAGATCATCGAGCAGAAAGCGCAAAACAGAGAGATTGCGGCGAAAGCGCCTGCTCCTCCAGCTCCAACCAATGTTGTCGATCTTGTTAAGGTTTTGCAGGACAGCTTGAACCGGACGCAATCACTCAAGCAAAAGCGCGCATCCGGTTCATCGAGTGGCCGCCGGTCGACCAGCGCACTGGTCAAGCAACGACGACGAACAAGCGCCGTGGGGTAAGCGGCCAGAACTGGGTCCGGTTGCAAATTATGGGTGTGGCATTATAGTCTGCACTCTTTTATGGCCAAGACTTCCTGGATCAATCGCAATGAGCGCAAACGCGCGACGGTGAAGAAGTACGCCGCGTTACGCGCTGAGTTGAAGGCGAAAAAGGACTATACCGGCCTTTCTCAATTGCCGCGTGACGCCAGTCCAACGCGTGTAGTGAACAGGTGCGAGGTTACCGGACGCCGGCGCGCTTTTATTCGCCGGTTCAAGGTGTCTCGTCTGACTTTCCGTGAGCTGGCCTCTCAAGGCTTGATTCCTGGCGTAACCAAGTCGAGCTGGTAAATTTTCTAGCGCAGGCGCGTTGCTGTGCGGCGCGTGAACCGGCCGGTCACAAGCTGGTTGGTGTGCGAATCTGCTGAATGAACGCCCCCTCACTATTCCTCGTGGTACCGATTGCTGATGTAGTTGCGCGGCATTGGGACCCGCCTGTAATCCTAATCGCCAAATTGGTGACGGTTGGCGCGCTGGTAATCCTGAACGGGTTCTTTGTCGTCGCCGAATTCGCCCTGGTCAAAATCCGCGACAGCCAGCTCAAGACGCTGGCTGACGAAGGTGTCAGGCAAGCGGTCCTCGTAAAACAGATTAGGGACAATCTGAACGCCTATCTTTCCGCGTGCCAGGTCGGGATTACTGCAGCCAGTCTCGGGCTTGGCTGGCTGGGGGAACCTTTCCTCGCGCGAATGCTTCAACCTTTTTTCGCTATTGTAGGAATCGAATCGCAGGCGGTAATCAAATCGATCTCATTTGCGCTGGCATTTTCTGCTATCACGTTTTTGCACATCGTGCTTGGGGAACAAGCCCCCAAAATTCTCGCCATCCGCAAAGCCGTGTCGGCTGCGCTATTTGTCAGCGCGCCGCTACGATTGTTTTACGCGATCTTTAAACCAGCCATCTGGTTCCTGAACGCCGCGAGCAACTGGGTTCTTCGGCGCCTTGTTCGCGTGGAACCTATCGCCGCAGGAGAACTAGCCCATAGCGAGGAAGAACTGCGTTTGATTGTTAGTGAAAGCGAAAAATCCGCCGAGGTCACACCTCTTGGTCGCGAGCTCGTCTTTAATGTGCTCGATCTGCGTGACCGCGTGGTGCGCGATATCATGACGCCACGCGGAGAAATTGTTTACTTCAATCTGGAAGACGGCTTCGATGCGAATGTGAAAAAGGCAATCGAATCCCGGCACACCCGATTCCCGCTGTGTCGCGGGAATCTCGATAACACTATCGGCTTGATCCATATCAAGGAACTGCTCCCGCTGATGCGCGCGGAGCACCCGGATCTCCTGAAGATCAAACGGGATTTGATTCCGCTGCCGGAGATGATGCCACTGGAGAAATTGCTCAAGTTATTCCTAAGCAAACATGCACACCTGGCCTTGGTGGTGGATGAGTTTGGCGGAACGGTCGGCATGGTCACCCTGGAGAACGTGCTAGAGGAATTGGTGGGTGATATCCAGGACGAATTCGATTCCGAAAAGGAAGAGTTTCGTAAGATCAATGCTAACGAATTCACTGTGGACGGCGCGCTGGGCCTTTACGAGTTGAACGAGCTCGCGAAACTAGATTTGGAGAGCGCGGACGTGAGTACCGTAGGCGGTTACGTGACGCACCTGCTCGGTCACCTGCCCAAACAAGGTGAACAGGTCAAGATCGGCGACTATATCGTCACAGTTTCTCAAAGCGACGGTCGCCGTGTAAATCAACTTCATTTTGAAAAGTTGAGCCCCAACACGGCGTCGACAGTCCATGTATCTGGCAGGGCATAGTCCTATCCCGCTGTCCCGTCTTTGCGCGAATGCAGGCAAATCCGGTTCCCATCCGGATCCGCAATCCATGCCATCCAGCATACGCGTGTCTCGACTGGCTCGATGAGGATTTTGACGCGGTGTCTGCGGCAAATATCAATCGCAGCGCGAACGTCATCCACCGCTAGCGCGACACACGCCGGCCCACTCCAGTCCCAGTCGGGATGGCGTTTATGTCCCGTGCCGTTGAGACTGAACGTCAACGGTTCGGTGGCGAACTCACTCCAGAAATCATTCCATTCCTCTCCGCGCTTGAGGCCAAAAAGCTTCTGATAAAAGGCACGCGCCCGGCGAATATTTTTCGTGTTATACATTACGAAATCAAGCGCCCGAACGGGAATCGCGGCACGACGCGATGAGATCTTTTTCTTTTTCATGGGTCTCCTATGCAATCGCATCTTGCAATTCCGCCAGTAACGCCGGTCGGCGCCGCAGTTGAGCGGTGAGCGCTTCAATTGCGCGTAGAGTAGGAGCACTAATGTGGTGTTCCATCCCCTCTACATCGTGATAAATGACGCGGTCGTCGAGGCCAAGCAGTCCCAGAAAATCAGTCAAAAGTTTGTGCCGCTGGGCGATTTTATGTGCCAGGCTCTTACCGGTCGCCGTCAAAATAAGTCCGCGATACTTTTCGTATTTCAGCAGACCCTCGGCGTCCAGTCTCTGAACCATGTTGGTCACGCTTGCCTGTGAAATTTTTAAGGCCGCCGCGATATCGACCACGCGGGCGTACCCTTTGGAGTTAATCAGTTCGAGGATGCGTTCAAGGTAATCCTCGACCGCGGTGGAACTGCCGAGCGCGGAGTAGGACGTGTTCTTGCGGCGCATGCTCCGAAAGTAGAAATCAGAATGAACTAGTCAAACAAATAAATAATTGTAGACGAATAAACTTATAATGCGATAAAAATAAGTTTGGTTAACCTAATTCTACAGAACAGGTGAGCTCGTGAGTAGATCGGACAATATTGCGAGGGAGCAGACGGCCGCGGCGTGGCGCCGAAGTGCCGGCCAGGTCTCGCTCCCAGAAGTCCACCGAAGCATTGTAGTTCCGGGGACGCCTTCATTCTGGAGGAAACTGGCGGCGTTCACCGGCCCGGGATTTCTGGTCGCAGTAGGCTACATGGACCCCGGCAATTGGGCCACCGACCTGGCCGGCGGCGCTCGATTTGGTTACGCGCTTCTGGCCGTCATCATGATCTCCAATCTGATGGCGATCCTGCTTCAGTATTTATGCATCAAGCTTGGCGTCGCCACGGGACGCGACCTGGCGCAGGCCTGCCGCGATCATTACGCAACACCGACCGTCTGGTTTTTATGGATTCTTTGCGAGATCGCAATTGCCGCATGCGATCTGGCCGAGGTCGTCGGCTCAGCGATCGGGTTGCAGCTTCTTTTCGGCATTCCGTTGGTGTGGGGCTGCCTGATCACAGCATCCGATGTGCTACTGGTGTTGTATCTTCAAACGAAAGGCTTTCGTTACATTGAAGCGATTGTCATCACCCTGATCGTTATTATCGGCGGTTGCTTCACCGCTGAGTTGATCTTTTCTAAACCGGGCCTTACCGGCGTTCTTCTTGGATTTATCCCGGGTCCTCACATCGTATCAAACCAGGAAATGCTCTACGTCAGCATCGGGATTTTGGGCGCCACAGTGATGCCGCACAATCTCTATTTGCACTCGTCTATTGTGCAGACACGCAAGTTCGAGCAAACGCCACAGGGCAGACGGGAAGCGATCAAGTTCGCCACGATCGATTCAAGTGCTGCGCTGATGCTGGCGCTATTCATTAATGCGGCGATTTTGATTTTGTCGGCCGCCGCCTTTCACTGGTCTGGACACCAGGACGTGGCCGAAATTCAGGACGCATACAGATTGCTTAGTCCGCTGCTCGGCGTCGGTGTGGCGAGCGTCCTTTTTGCGGTGGCGCTGCTTGCGTCCGGGCAAAACTCCACGCTCACCGGCACGCTGGCCGGTCAGATCGTGATGGAGGGATTTCTCAACTTCCGCATTAAGCCATGGCTGCGACGGCTGATCACGCGACTGATTGCCATTGTACCAGCAGTGATCGTGATCGGAGTTTTCGGCGAAGGCAAAACGACGGAACTGCTTATTGCCAGTCAGGTCTGTTTAAGCATGCAACTCGGTTTCGCTGTTTGGCCGCTGATGCGATTTACGAGCGAGAAAGCGAAAATGGAAGAGTTCGCGAACCGTGTTTGGATAAAAATTCTCGGCTGGACAACTGCCGGCATTATCATCGTGCTGAACGTGAAGCTGCTGCTGGACGCGTTCTTACCGGATTCGGTTCTCAACGCGCTCTACAGTTTTATTGAATTACCAACTCCAAAGTGAATAAAATGACGAAGCACGAAAGAAAACCGAAGTTCAAAATAACGAAGCTAATTTCCCTTTGTGATTTCGGACTTTTGGCTTCGTCATTCTTTCGAGCTTCGTCATTAGGATTTCGTCATTTCCGTCATGTATAAGCACATTCTCATTCCGCTCGAAAACAGCTCCGCCGATGAAACCATTCTTACCCACATCAGGCCGCTTGCGCGGATTGCTGGCGCAAGGCTGCTCCTGGTCCATGTCGCAGATGGGTGGGTGGCGCGTAACTTTAATCAACTTCAACTGGCCGAGAGCGAAGAGATGAAGGAGGACCGCGCCTATTTGGAAAAGCGCGTTCGCCAGCTCACGGCGGAGGGCTTTTCCTGCGACGCCGTTCTGGCGTTGGGCGAACCCTCGGACGAGATCATCAAACTCGCTCGGGAGAAAAATGTCGATCTCATTGCGATGACCACGCATGGCCACCGTTTCATCAGCGACATCCTCTATGGGGCCACTGTCGACAAGGTGCGCCACGAAGTAGAGGTGCCGGTGCTGCTGTTAAAAGTGCAAAACTAGCTGGAATGGGAAGGAATGAACAAATGACGAAGCTCCAAGGCATCTCGATCTTCGCACCCGGTTGTTCGTCGTTCGAACTCCGTCATTAATTCGTCATTCGACATTCGTGCTTCGTCATTCTATGGACGCTCGTGAAAGTTCTTTTCCTCACCAACGAATATCCGCCGCACATTTACGGCGGCGCGGGGGTTCACGTCGGCAATCTTGCGCGCGAACTGGCGAAGATGATGCCGGTGGAAGTTCGTTGCTTTGGCGACCAGCGCATTGAAGAAGGCAATCTCAAGGTCACTGGCTACGAGGTTGATACCGCCAATTTTACTTGCCCAAAGCCGTTGCGCTCCGTTTTCGGCGCAGTGCGGCGCTGCACCGACTTCAATACTACCAACATCGATGCCGATCTAGTGCACTGTCACACATGGTACAGCCATTTCGGCGGGATTTTGGCGAAAAAGAACTACGGAATTCCGCTCGTGATCACGGTCCACTCGCTGGAGCCGCTTCGACCCTGGAAGCGCGAACAACTCGCTGGTGGCTACGATTTCTCGCTTTGGGTTGAAAAGACTGCGCTGGAGATGGCCGACGCGATTATTGCTGTTTCTCGCGAGACCAAAGGCGACATCGAGCGATTGTTCGATGTGGACCCCTCGCGCGTGCATGTGATCCACAACGGAATCGATCTGCAGCAATACCGGAAAGTCGATTCAACCGGCGCGCTCAAGCATTACGGCATCGATCCAAACACACCGTATCTCCTGTTCGTCGGTCGGATCACCCGCCAGAAAGGATTCCAACACCTGCTGCGCGCAATCCAATTCATGGATCGCGGTTTTCAGATCGTCCTTTGCGCCGCCGCCCCGGACACGCCGGAGATGGCAGAAGAAATGAAAACCGCAGTGGAAGTCGCAAAAGCGCAACGGCCGGGAGTCATCTGGATCAATGAAATGGTGGATCAAACGGCGACCCGCGAACTTTACTCGCACGCAGCAGTGTTCGTTTGCCCTTCGATTTACGAACCATTCGGCATCATCAATCTTGAGGCAATGGCGTGCGAAACCGCGGTGGTTGCCAGTGCCGTTGGAGGAATTAAAGAAGTCGTTGTCGATGGCGAAACCGGATTCCTCGTTCCACTCGAACAAACCAGGGAAGGCTCGTTCGAGCCGACAAACCCCGAAAAATTCGCGCGAGATCTCGCCGAGCGCATCAATCAGCTGATGAAAGATCGACAACTACGCGAAAAATTCGGCAAAGCCGGGCGCAAACGAGTAGAAGAAAACTTTAGTTGGACGTCAATCGCACAAAAAACGAAAGCACTTTATGAGACGCTGGTGTGACGCGGAGTGCGGCGCGCGCAAAGGATCGGCTGCGTGAAGCAGGCCTCATAGCAGGGTTTTTCTTTGCGGCGCTGGCAGCGATACGGGCCGTGATTCCCGATGAACGCGGCATCAATGCTTCACCGGTTTTTCCGCACTAGAGTTGCTCGATTTTGTAACCGCGCTTCTCCAGCAACTTTATGACGCTATTCGGACCGGAGAAGTGTAGTGCGCCAGCTACGATCGCAGTCGGCTTACCGCTTTTCAGTTCCGCTTCAATCCGCGGAACCCATTTGGTGTTACGATTATCGACAAAACGCGCGGCGATCCAGGGAGCCTTTGTCCGGAGGCGAGTGTCACCTGCCCACAACGCATCGGTATTGCCTTTGCGCCATGCTTTGTACATCCTGCTGAATTCTTTTTCCGCGTTCCTGGGCTCGTCGAGAGCGTCGCGCAAAATGAATTCGCTATCGCGATCTGACAACCCACCCATGACTGCAACGTGTTCATCGACTGATTCGAGACCGGCGATCTCTTTTCTCTCTTTTGCGGCGCGGTCCACGAAATAGTTGTCCAAACCGTGCGAGAGAGAGCTTTTGCTGTATGTCGCTGGACCGACGAGGTGCTGTGCAATCCACCAGGGTTTGTACCCGAACTGGCTATCGAAGCCCCTGACTCGTTCCCGCCTTCCCTGGCGCTCCTCACCCTCAACAGTCAAAATATTGTGGCGGAGCCAGGTCAAAAGATCGGGGTCAACCTTTGAGCGGATATCCTGTCCGCGAGGATATTTGCCTGCTGCCTCGAATTTTTTTTCGAATTCGACATGTCGGTTCGGATCGAATTCGAAGAGGAAACGCCTGCTATTTTTTAACGCGATCTCGTACGGCGCGGGGAGTGGATAATCTTTTTTGCTGAGCGCATGGATTGAGCCCACGAAGTAAAATGGCGCCTTCGCGTTGGTCACGCGCCAGACACAACATTTCGGAAACGTTTGAGCCGCGCGAACAGGGACTGCAACCAGTAGCGTTAAACCAAGCAGGAGCGAGGTGATCCAACAGGGGGGAATACGTCGGCAAGACAGGAACATTTCCGGTGTTTAACGAAAAAAAACGCTGCGTCAATTTAATTTCACATCGAGCTTGCCACGCGCCGATTCAAATTCACGCGATTTGAGATTGGAGATGTTTTCGATACTATAGCGCAACCATGGTCCTCCCAGTGAAACGATGGTTCGCGATCGCGTTCCTGGTCGGTGCCATCGCGATGACGCAAACACCCGCACTTGCCGCGGACGACTGGCAGATCATCAAGGTTAGCGGCCAGGATTATTTAAGCGTCGATAACATTTCGCGGTTCTACGGATTGCCCGCCGGCATCGCCGCTTCCGGCGAAAAAGAATTCGAGACTGCGAAGAATCCGCTGGAATTTGTCAGCGGCAGTCGCGAGATGATGATCAACGGCGCGCGGAGTTGGTTGTGTTTTCCTGTGATCGAACAGAATGGAAGGCTTCTCGTCTCACGCACTGATGTAGCTAAAACAATCGAGCCGCTGGTGCGCCCGCACCGTGTTCCAAACGTCGGCAAAGTTCAGACTGTGGTTGTGGATCCGGGACACGGCGGTTACGACAAGGGTCAGGTGAGTCGTTACGGTTACGAAAAAGATTTTGCGCTGGACGTAGCGCGAAAACTGCGCCCGCTTTTGCAGTCAAAAGGACTGCGCGTGATCATGACCCGCGAGGGCGATTACTTTGTTCCGCTCGAAGTCCGGGCACAGATCGCCAACAAGGCGCGTGATTCGATTTTCGTTAGCATTCATTTCAATGCTTCGAATGACGATCGGAACGCCACGGGCTTTGAGATTTTTTCGTTTACCCCGCGCGGAGCGCCATCCACTTCCGACGGCGCGGTCGCTCCAAGTGCTCTCAGTGCCCAACCCGGTAGCGCTGTCGATGCTCAAAGCACGGCCCTCTCGGCATGCATCTATCATTCTCTACTCGGTCACCTCCCGGAGTACGACCGGGGAATCAAACGCGCGCGATTTGCTGTTCTGCGATTGACGAAAGTGCCGGCGGTGCTGATCGAAGGAGGTTTTCTGACAGAGCAGGGCGAGTGCAAGTTAATTGCGCAAAAAGAATGGCGCGCAAAACTCGCGCGCGCCATCAGCGTCGGGATCGAGAGTTATCGCGCATTGGGAATAAAGAAGCAGCCGCCACTCCTCGTCGCGGACTATCGCAAACAAATCAAATCGGCGCCGGATGAATTCGTTGTTCAGGATGCGGAATTGAAGGAAGCAGACACAAGTATACTCAACCTGGTTGGTCAATCCGCGTTTCCTGCGCCGCGACAGGCACCGACACCTTCGCAAAGAACGTCTCTCGAATCCGCCCCGATTGTTCCGTAACGCAGCGACGCCCTCTGTGGCTGCGAGATTGGCTTCGAGGGTAAGTGCTCAACGACGCGATTTTTTGATTGGGTTTGCCCGCCTATTCGAATACAACCTCCTCATGAAGAAACTAATTAGCTACACCCTGACAACGCTTCTCGCGACGATTGCGATTTCATTCGCCGGTCCGGACAAGGACGCGATCGAAGCCAAAGAAAAAGCTGCCTGGCAATCGTTCAAAGACAAGAAAGCCGATGACTTCAAGAAAGTCGTAGATAAGGACATTCGCTGCGTCTACGCAGACGGTGTCTCCAATCTGGAGAAAGAATTAGCCGACATGAAGAAGTGGGACATGAAATCGTTCGCCATCAGCAACTATGACATGTTCTCTGATGAAAAAGATGTCATCGTGACCACTTACACAGTGAAAGTTGAAGGCACCGTTGATGGTAAGGATGCTTCCGGCACGTACAACTCTGGATCGGTATGGAAAAAAGAAGGGAACGATTGGCTGGCGATTTTCCACACGAACATAAAGGAAGAGCCAGCCACGAAACCCGCAGGATAGCCTCGTCACCAGTCTAGCCACAGCCAGCGCGTTGCGAGTTGCTGTCCGCTGTGCTGGCGGCCGTACGTGCTGCATTGGCGTTCTCAGGCGACACACCTGCCGTTACAACAGGTGGCGAGATCGCCGCGCGATGTCCCCGACCATTGACTTCGCAATCGCGAGTCTTATTCTGGCCAACAAGCAAAGTGCGGGGGAGCCGCAATGGCTGAGAGTCTGGCGAAAGGCCGGAGACCCCTTGAACCTGATGCGGGTAATGCCGCCGAAGGGAGCGAGGGTCCGATGCCGGACTGGTGATATCAGCCATGCTCGCGATCGCGCATGGCTTTTTGTTTTATGAACCACGGATTACACGGATGAACACGGATTCGAACACACATCAAGCTGCAGACGTTCGCGTGGCTTCTTTTGTCATCCCGAGCGGAGTCGAGGGATCTCTCGGCACTTGGATAAGCGTATGAACAGCGAGAACAGGTCTGAACCATCTGAGGCGCCGGACACGCCTTTGCCAAACGGACCGAGCGGGGCGAGCGACATAGAAGGTAAAGCCGCGACGGGTAGCGGCGAGAGAGACGGGAGTCGATCGAGTTTCAATTCCAAAAAGACTTACCTCGCTGGCAAATTGCATACGAATATTCGCGTCCCGTTTCGTGAAATCTCGCTCGCGCCGACGAAATCGATGAACGGCCAGATCGAGGATAGCGCGGCCGCTTCGC
>DASZGW010000089.1:0-7619 GCA_035938475.1 Candidatus Udaeobacter sp. | reverse complement strand
GAATTGGACTCGAACCTGAGAAAGTTTTCGCAGCGACAGCGTCTTGATTACTGCACAATCGCGTCGTGGCCGTGGCCGTGAGAGCGCACACCGTATTTGTTGAGGTCCTGCTGCGCCACATGCATTCCAAACAGCAGGATCGCAATCAGACCGAAATACAATATCGACATCGTCCAACGCTGGGACGGCGTGACTTCAAAATAACGCTGTTCTTCTTCAGTTCGTTTGCGGAAAAGCGAATAGATCCGTGGCAATGACAACAGGACAATCAACCAGATAATAAAATTCGGGTATTTCCATCCGAACCAGAGAAGCAATGCGAATCCTGGCAACCAAAGCCAGCGCGAAAGCGCGGTCACGATGCGCCCACCATCGAGCATTCCGACCGGAGTCAGATTAAAAAGATTGAGAAAATACCCAAACCACGCGAGCGCGATGAAAAGCGGCGCGGCGAAGAATTCGCCCAAGACGTTACAAACCAGCGCGCCAAGACTCCCCAGCATCGGGCCGCCGATACCGACGCATGCTTCGATCCACGCATTGCGCGGCGCTTCTTTGAGTGCGATGAACGCACCCATAAACGGAATAAAAACAGGTGCACCGACCTTCAGCCCGAACTTTTTAGCGACAAGCAGATGGCCGGTTTCGTGCACCAACAGGAGCAGGACAAATCCGAGCGCGAATTGCCAGCCCCATATCTGGGTATAGATCCAGATCATCAACAGCATGGTCCCGCCGGATTTCAGCAGAATGGGAAAAAATTTCAGGAGCGGAAGGAGAACAAACTTCAGGTTCGCGAAAAACTTCGCGATCAGCACGCCAATCACTCCGAGTGGCGCGAGCGCTTTTTTCACCCGACTCCAGGCCGTTTCCTCGGACGGCGCCTTGTACTCTTCAATTGGTTCGGTTTGAAGATTCATGGCTTTCGCCCGTGGTGAAACGTTAAAAGGTTGAAAAGTTGAAAAGTCAAAGCGTTGCCGCCGTTGCCAAGGTTACGGCATGCCAGGGAGCGTTGCCATTGCAACGTTTTGGCCTTTTAACTTTTTAACTGATAACCTCTTCGAATGCGGTGCCCAGGTGATCGAGGACATCGCGTGGCAATAGCGATTGTTCGCTTTGACTCCCACCAAAAATCGCGATTTCCGCGGCGCGCCCGCACAACCACGCGCCAAGTCGCCCTGCATCGTAAAGAGAGAGACCTTGTCCTGCTAATCCTGCGCAGACACCGGTGAGAATATCGCCCATTCCGCCCGTGGCCATTCCCGGATTGCCGGTCGTGTTAAAGCTTAGTGGCCGATCCCGTTCAGCTATGATGGTTCGGCTGCCTTTCAACAAAAGCGTTACTGGAAAACGGTGACAGAATTTTGTCGCCGTTTTGTCGCGCGTCTCTTTTTCGCCACGCGACAGTCGTTTCATCTCGCCGGGATGCGGCGTGAGCAAGCGGCGACCCTTGCAATGTTTGAGCGTGGAGATTTTTTCCGCCAAAATATTCAGACCATCAGCGTCAATCACCATCGGTTGCCTTGCTTTTTCGATCAGTTCCAGAATCTCGGCAGCACGGGATTTTCCAAGACCAGGCCCCACTGCCCAGACGTCGGTTTTTTCCTTGAGCAAATCGCGGTAAGATGTGAGTGGCTTGACCATTGATTCCATTGGCGCGGCGCCGGCGACAATTTCGTAGATTTCTTCGGGGACAAAAATCTCGACCAGTCCTGCGCCTGCACGCAGCGCGCCCTGCGAAGTCATCAATGCTGCGCCGATGAATCCCCTGGAACCGGCAACAACACCAATGCGTCCACACTGATTCTTGTATGTGCTGAATTTGCGTCTCGGCAGCAATTCATGAAAAGCTGGCACGGCGGCGACAACTTCTTTCGCTTTTTTTTCTGGGGCGCGCAGTTCATCCAACTGCACAACTTCCAGCCTGCCCACGAAGTTCAGCGCATCGTCCGCCAGCAATCCTGGCTTTGCGAATCCAATCGTGACGGTAAAATCCGCGATGACACAGTCGCGATCGGTTTTACCCGAATCGCCGTCGAGACCGGTCGGAAGATCGACAGCAAACACGTAGGCACCCTTGTTTGCGCGCAAGTGATTGATGCAACGGCAGGCCGCGCGAATCGGATCGCGCAGCGGCGGCTTCGCCCCAAGCCCAAGCAAGCCGTCGAGAATTATCAACGGCGCAGCGGTGCCCACATACGCCTCTGCCGCTATTGCTTCCTGAGCGGCGGACAACTGTTCAGCCGCTTCTTCCAAAAGTTCGACAATAATCACGCCGGCATCAGTCCCGCCGCCGCGGTGTGGCGTGGCGCCTAGAATTTCGGGCGCTCTGCGGCGCAGGCTTTCAAGTTTCTTGCGCATCAGTCCGCTGCAATCGGCGTCCTGAAAGGCAAGCCGTACTTCGATTTTCCATCCCAGGCGCCGTAAACGTTCAGCGGCAACCAGCGCATCACCGGCATTGTGACCTTTTCCGGCGAACACAATGCACTTGCCCGGTTTCCGGAAAAATCTGGCGACAGCTTGCGCGACGCCGTCGCCGGCGTTGTCCATCAGCGCTTCAACTTCTACGCCCCGCGCGAACGCGGCTTCTTCCGCCGCTCGCATCTGCGCCGAAGTCAGGACCGGCAGGTTCAATTATTCCCCCTGATCTTTTGAGGCCGCTTTTGTCTCTGACCCGGCTGGTTTCGATGAACTTTTCTTCCGCGTGCTTTTCTTGTGCGAACGCTTGGATCGGTGGCGTTCAGATTTCGCCACTTTCGTTTGATCGATGTACGGTTGCAACGGAATGGTTTCGCCTGTGGCCACTCGCGTCGTCGTCAACGCGCTCGTGACGGAATTACGACCGCGGATGCCGGCTGCAATTTCTTCTGCGAGCTTTTGACGATAGGAAACGGTTTGGGCGTACGCCGCTTCAGTTGGGTTGGTTAGGAAACCGCATTCCACGAGCACAGCCGGAATATTCGTCTTTCGCAAGACGTAGTAACCACGCCGCCGTACCCCGCGATTAGAGGAAGGCGCGCCGCCTGCGACAAAATAATGGATTGCAGAGGCGAGCGCCAGGCTGTCGCGACTATAAAAATATGTTTCTATCCCACCCGCGCCCATCCGTTTTGCCGAGTTGAAATGGATACATACAAAAAACGCGTTCGGATAGGAGTTGGCGATTGCTACGCGCCCACCCAGCGAAACGGATACATCGCTATCCCGCGTCATCACGACCCGATACCCGCTGGCGGCGAGAACGCGTTTAAGACGCTGCGCGACATCCAGGGTCATATCCTTTTCTGCAACCCGCTGACCTGGGATTCCGCCGCGGTCAGAGCCGCCATGACCCGCGTCGATCACTACGGTAGCGACCGATCCGCTGTCTTGAGAAGCGCGCTTCGCCTGAGCCGTGGAGAAAGTCCCCAGAAACGCGATTACCAAACTGGCGGCAAACAAGTGGTGTCGGTAGGAATTTTTCAGCATCACTGATCGTCTTTCGGCGGTGCGGGCGGGCGCGCCGATAGTTTCGGTGCCGTGCCACGCGAGCTTTGTGCGGCCGGCGATTCAATCGTGCCGCCCCGCACGGCGACGTCGCCATTTGCGGCACGAACGAGGCGCGGCCGGGTTTTGGTTTCCATGAAGGAGGAGTGTGCCAGCAGTTCGCCATTCAACCCGACGCGCGAATACGCCCATGCGCGAGGGGCAGAGCAGTGCAGAACATGCAATTGATTTGCGTGATCGATCTCCGTCTGTGGTTCTTCAAAGGCGATGGCCCGGCCTAACGAATAAGTCGCATAAACCATTCCACTGTCCTTGTCCTGCACACGCACGTACAAAGAAGTATGGTCCGGAAAGCGGTTGGTGAGAAGCGAGTACGTGCGCACGTTGCCAGACGCTCCAACACCATCGGGAATGCCGACTGTTTGCTGCCAGATTGGCCGCGCATCGGTTACTTCAAAAACTCGCGTTGGGGAATAAAAAAACTTTCCGAGGTCGGCAAAATAAACATTCGTCCGCACACGATAACTCCCGAAGTCGTGCACAGGATAAAGTGGAGTCAGATTGATCTGATGCGTGACCCTCTGCCCGGCTTCGATCTTCAAGGGCGCCTGACCGTTTTCGGCACTACTCGGTGCAATGGGCTGACCTTCACTTCCGGTTATCTCAAACCCAAGCCATGATTGCCCGTCGGCATTGTGAAGGTCGATGTCGCGTCCGGCCAGATTGGTGATACTTAGGGTCACTACAACCGGTTCGTAAGCGATGTACTGCAATCGCTTGAATTTCAGGTCCACCTGAATTTGGGCTTCCGCTCTGATGCCAAAAAGCGAAATACAAGCAGCGCCAACAATGCACCTAATCACATTGCTTAACGACGAAATCCGAATGACGCAGGTAGTTAAAGCGTTAAAAGAGTTAACAAAGTTGGAACGTTTACGCATCGCCACTCTTTTCAGCCGGTCTTTGTACCTTTTTAACTTTGTAACGCTTGTAACTTTCCCTCTCGTCTCTCATTGTGCCGAGCTGTTCTCGGCCGCAGGAAAAAGCTGTAAAAGCCGCGACGGTTCGGCCTGAACGGCCTGCAATTTATCGTCGTAATAAATTCGAATCCTGTATCCGAGATATTTTCGCTTTCCACTGCCTGTGGCGGAACTTTTGACGCTTCTGCTTTTTTGTCCTGGTCGGACCGTCGCCGCCGCCTCAGAAAGCGATGACTCCGGCGACCCGACTCCTGTTTTCGGGCGGAGATAACTGACCGACAGTACCTCGGGATTCACGTCGGCCCAATCGTGCTTTGGCGTCAGCCATTCGTAATTCACGTCCGCGTCGGTGAGCTTCACATCTTTGTCACCAACCGTGTCATAAAATTCCACCAAGATCTTTACTTTGGTGTGATCGATCGTCGCGCCTGGCTGTTTTTTTATACCGATCTGTAGTGTGAGGTTGGTCTCGGCGTCAGGATCGGATGTCTCAGCGGCTTTGACTTCCGTGATACCCATGACAGAGCCTTCCGGATTGCCGGCGACATCCCTGTGCGACGCAGCAGCGAGTGACGCGCTTGCCACGCTAGCGTCTGTTTTAGCCGCGGTTGGCACCCCCAACTTCAGGCGCTGATCGGCCAATTCATATGCTTCTCCAGCCGTAGGGCCCATATCGTGTAGTTTACGCCACACTTCGTTCGACTTGTCATAAACCTGCATGGAATCATACGTCTTGGCGATTTCCTCGAGCACGGTGACGTTGTTGGGTTCGCTGTCCAACGCTTCCTCGAACCGCGCGAGCGCGTTTGTTGTATCGCCACGATCGCGCAGCTCCGTGCCTTCTCGCAAAAGTTGATCGACAAGCGATGGAGGAGGTGTCTGGGCCATCGCTTCGGGTGAAGGAGCCGTCTGCGTTGCTGGCGGTGCCATTGCGGGTGTTGAAACGGGAGGAGCCATGGGTCGTGCAACGCTTGTCGCGACTGCCTGCGCCGGCGTTCGCGCAGCCCGAACCCGATCGAGATAATAGGAGGTAGCAGCGAAGATTTCCGCCACCGCCAGAATCACAACCAAGCCGAGCCCGACGTTAAAGCTTGGATCGATCTGCGTAGCCCGTGAAAGAAGAGTCCGCATACAGCAATAAACGCCATTTCTGTAAGCGCGCTCTCGCCAAGCTGTCAACTCGGGCTTCCGCCCTGTTAGACCGTTGAAATGTTGAATCGTTAGATCGGATGCTCGTTTTAACGAATCACCGGCGCTAGCGCGAAATATCGTCCTGCCCCAGCATCTTGAATCCTTCGCCCATCAGCACCGAAGACGCGCATTCGGCATCGTCCACATGCAGAGCAATCGCGGCAAAGCCACGCGGACGAATGAGCAGGGGATAAGCAAAATGGACATTCACCTCTGCCATGACCAGTGCGGCAAGCAGCTTCACTAGTTGTGTGGCCACTTCTCGAATTTCTACGACCACGACTTCACAAACGCCGAATGGCACGTTTTTTTCCCGGAACAATTTTTCCACGCGCGCCGGATCACTCGCGATAATCCGAGCGATGGCCGAATCGGTCGATTCGGAAACGCTCAGCGCCACGGCGTGAGTGCTCTGAGTACTGAGCAGTTTCACGACCTCCAGCATTGCCCCCACCTTGTTCGGAAGAAAAACAGAGAACTGTTTCACCAGCGGCCCCTCCATTTTCGAAGTTGTTTCCGGTAAATTCGCAGTCATTTCGATAGCGACACCCTGCTGGAACATCCCAAGGCGCGCCAGGCAGACTATCTCATTTTCGGTCTTTCATTGGCAAACCAATATATTCCAACGTCAACGCGTTATTGAAGCTGTTCATTTTGCGCGACGTCAATATACTGCCGCAATGATTGCGGGAGCGCACTTTCTTCTCTACAGCAAGGACCCTGAAGCCGATCGTGCGTTCTTCAAAACGGTGCTGGAATTCCCATCGGTCGATCTTGGCGATGGCTGGCTGATATTTGCATTGCCGCCTGCCGAACTGGCGGTCCATCCTGGTGATGGCGAATTTGTGCAGATGCATACTGAACATCCCATGCTGGGAGGCCTTCTCTAATTCTAATGTGCGACGATTTGGGCAGCGTAATCGGATTGTTGAAAAGTAAGGGCGTGGCCTGTGCGAATCCGGTGGAAGCCGAGTGGGGAATCAGCACGAGTGTCCGGCTGCCGAGCGGCGGCGAGATCGGCCTTTATCAACCGACTCACCGCATGATGATTGAAGCACGTTCAATTTGAAACAAGACGAGGTTTTAGTCGCAAACTTCGCGACGCTTAGATTCGCCTTCGATGGATGAAGAAAATGAGTTAATCACGCTACGGCGCAAAAAACTCGACGCGCTTCGTGCGAAAGGCGTCGAGCCATTCGGCGGCGGTTTTGAGGTAACCGGATCGATTGCGGAGGTGCGCGAAAAGTTTAAGGAAGGCGAGACCCTTCGCGCGGCCGGCCGCATTACCGCGCATCGCGACATGGGCAAAAGTCATTTCCTCGATCTGCGCGACGCGACGGGGCGCATTCAAATCTACATTCACGCGAAAGAGGTCGGGGCAGAGCTGATCGACCTTTTTCGGTTAATCGATCTGGGCGATTTCATCGGCGCGGAGGGAACCTGTTTTGTCACTAAAAGCGGGGAACCGACATTGAAAGTGCGCACGTTCCAATTGCTGGCCAAAGCCTTGCGGCCGCTTCCTGAAAAATGGCACGGATTACAGGACGTCGAAGCCCGGTACCGACAACGGTATCTCGATCTTCTTACGAACGAGCATTCCCGCGCGGTGTTCGAAAAACGCATCGCAATTGTCCGAGAAACGAGGCGCTTCTTCGAGAACCGCGGCTTTCTGGAAGTGGAGACGCCAATTTTGCAGACAATCCCAGGAGGTGCGGCCGCCGAACCGTTCAGAACACATCATAAGGCGCTCGGCATCGATCTTTATCTGCGCATTGCATTGGAGCTTTATCTGAAACGTTTACTTGTCGGTGGACTCAACAAGGTATTCGAAATCAACCGTAACTTTCGTAACGAAGGTATTTCCAGAAAACACAATCCCGAATTCACAATGCTCGAAGCTTATTGGGCGTATGCCGATTTTGAAAAGATGGCGAATCTCACTGAAGAACTGATTTGTTATCT
>DASZGW010000088.1:0-14721 GCA_035938475.1 Candidatus Udaeobacter sp. | reverse complement strand
CTAATCATTAAGGACAACCTGAGATCAGTCCAGTTGAGCGCCTTGAACGGTTGAAGCAGGCTTGCACGGGTATCCAAGATCAGCGTCTTATCGTTGCCGTTCAGATTGCAGATTATTGACGACATTTTATTTTATCCTCCCGTTAAACGTCCGTTTGAGCTTGTGCACCTTGCACAGTTCATCGGGGAGAAACGGTTTTACGCGATTGTGTGCGATAAGGACGCGAAGCTCGGCCTTTGTGTAGATGCTCCAATCATCGGCACCGGCTCCCACCAAAGCTGCTTTGGTTTCTTCGTCCTCGCAAAAGAACACGTTCTCTTCAAGCGTCCGGGAATAGAACAGCACGTAGGGGAGTCGGAGAATCGGAAGCAACTGCGGCTTGTGCTCCCGAAGCGTTTCCGCGAAGTCCCTGGGCCAAGGTCTTGCCGCTTCCACGTTCAGCGTGTTTGGTGGCTTAAAGCTAAGTTCGAGGCCAAGGTCGTTGGCCTTTTCAAGGATTGCGGTCGGAGTGTCAGTCATAGCTGCAAAAGACCCCTTGGCAGGCCGTCGACTTCTGAAACAGTCTCAATGTCCGGCTCACTTCCATCCTTAACAGATAGACAAGGTGGAAATTCTTTTTTTATTCCGGTAGGCGCTCGAATTTTGAAAAGGTTTCCACCTTGTGTATCTGTCACCCCGCCCATGAGCGACTTGCAGTCGTCACTTCCAAACCAAGCGAAAGTGCTCGCCAGTTTGATCTGAGTCTCAGGCCGCCCAGGTTCATCGTCACCTTCGACAGTCTTGTCCACGATGCCGAGGACCGACAATGCTTCCATCTCCTTGCGTGCAGTCGGGGGCGAACAGCGGAGCAGTTGCACCACCTGTGATGTGTTTAGCGTTCCGCCAGCTTCGATCAATCCGCGAAACACCTTCGCGCGAATTGTCGGAGCGCTGTCGAATGTCACATCCAAGACTGGCCATAGATCCTCAGCCGTGAGTTGCCGCCGGCCGCATACCAGCGCGTGCGCTCGCGCAAGGTCATAGAGCAGGCAGTTAATGCGGTGAGGCTTCTCAATTACCGGCACGTTATGCGAAAGTTTCTCGCCTCCATCGCCGCTGGGCCACACGTTGATCGCGCCGCGCAACGCCGCCAGCAACCGTGCACTACGCGCTATAGCCCGCAGGCAGGCGTCGGGATCGCCTGCCTTGTTCCATTTAACGCCTTTTGGGTTGGTCGCCCACAGCGTCCGTAGAAAGTTTTCAGTCGTTGTTTTGCACTCACTCTCTTTCAGTTTTCTGGTTTGGCCTTTGTTCTGCGCTATTAGCTCGTCGTCATCATCGTCCGGCGTGTGCAATGAGAGAAAAAATAGGCGGCTGCCGAAGTTGCCCATGATCTTAAATACGCGCGGCGGTATCGGTGGAGTGCCGGCGAGCAACATAAAAAGGTAGTCACCTTTGTAGCCGCGCCTGCCGTGGACGCCGCTGTCTGTTTCCAGTCCTTCGCCATCAAGTACGCGCGTCAGGATACCGAGAGACTTTATCAGGTCATCATCCTTCGCTCCGAAAATTGAACCAAGCTCGCGGACAATGAGCGTTTTGTAGCGGATACGCGGGAGCAAATCGACGCTGCCCAGCTCCTCGCGCTTCACATTGCTGGCGTGAGAGACAAAGGATGCTGGTGTGAAGTTGTCGGTTGTATAGGTCAGCTCGGTCGGTCCATCGAAAAAATTGAGCGTGATTGTTTTGCCGCTTGCTGGCACATCGACGAGCGCGAGCGCAAACGGATTAAATACATCATTGAGTAAAAGTTGCGCTACTACGCTGAGACAGGCTTCTGCTGGCCTGAGCAATGTCGGGAAGTTTTCTCTTATTACAGCTCGCCATTGATCGAAGGTGATCGGCTTGGCTGGCGGTGTCACTTTCGCGATACGTGGCGGGGAGGTCATTTCGCCCTCCCGTCCATCTGCGACGCAAGGTACGATCTGATCGAAGGAATCGACCAAAGCCGCTTACCTCGTTGCTTACCCCGTCGACGCAACGAGCAACCTTCAATGAGACCCTCCGCGTGTAATTCGTAAAGCAACGAGCGTTTCGTCCCAAAGCGAGAGAACGCTCCAGGAGTGTCGCAGAACTCAGCGTCAGAATCCGGTGACGCTTGTACTGGGTTAGTTGTCGTCTCGGTTTGCTGACCGCCGATTTTTTTGATTCTCGACTTGTTCATTGTCGAGACAAAACAATATGACGAGTTCCATAGCTGTCAGCAACAACCAGACTTGTTAGGCTCGATAATTCTTAACTTTTTTCCTATAGCTCCGAGAACGTCGCCAACAGTTCCCGGAAGCACGCCCAACAGTTCCCTGGCTTACGTCCTAGCCTTCGCCATTAGCCGCCTATGCTTCTGTTTCGGCTTCTTTGGCAGGTTCGCAGCGCGGTGATCATGTTCTTTGCGAAACTCGACAAGAGCCAGACAAGTGTTGGCCGGCACGCCGTCTCTTTTCCACGAGGCGAACACTACCTCCCCGTAATCTTTCCTTTCGACCTCATCCTTGATCACGCTGGTGGCGTTCCAGTAACGCCAAAATAATTTCTTAAACCCGGCTTCGCTACCGTACACTTTCCAATCTTTTTTGATGATGGTCTTGGTATCGGCATCGTGAAACTCAATTTCGGTATAGATTTCTTTGTTATTGCAAAGCGTCTGAAACTGGATGCGCGACTCTGATAGGATTCGCCCAGTTACGTTTTCCGCCGCTTCATCGCTCCCACTTTTCAAATACTCCGCGTTTGTTTTGGGTCGCAACACGTGCTCACGCGCGCTCTGAATTAGTTCCCAGGCTTTAGCGAGAAAATCTTTGGGATCGAGATTCTCCTTTTCAATTGGCACTTTAGACTGCGCCTTTTTCAGCGCACACAGCTTCACGGCCAACTCCGCGACCGCGTAGGTTTGCAGGAACTCCTCACTGGCGATCTTTGTTACCTCCGGCCATTGTGCCTGCGCCGATCCATTCTGATTATCCGCTCCTGTAGTTTTCATAACCCTTCACGCACCCCCCTTTTTTGGGCTAAAAAATTTAAGGGCGTGGTTCGTTCGCGCGGTTGGGCGCTTACACACAGGGCGAACCCCGCCGCCCCCAACGCCGTGCCGTCGATTCCCTGGGTTGCCTTCCTCCCTTCATCCCTCAGCTCTGATTTTCGCACCCTTCTAAGCGACTTCAACAAACAACACTGAACAACACCGAAATGGGCAGCGTTGTTATGTGAAACTGTTATGCATCAACTCTCCGCTGCCCGTATTACGAGGGAAGCGACCCTAACGGGATTCGAACCCGTGTTACCGCCGTGAAAGGGCGGTGTCCTGGGCCTCTAGACGATAGGGTCACAACGCGGGAGCAATATCAGAATTGCTACTCTTGGACGCAAGGTAAATTGCCGTCTCTTTTTCGGGCTCTTTCGCTTTAGACGGCGCGTAGCTGCCGCGACTACAGCCCCGGATGAAACTCGTGAATCAACGCCGCTGCGCGAGCAGTTGCACCGTAATGCTTGCTCAAAACGTCGCGCGCGTTTTCCAAAAGGCGCTGGCGCGCATCGCTGTCGCGCAAAAGCCCGGCGATCGTCATTTCAAGTGAATCGACATCGCCAACCTGGATCGCGCCTTTCTTCAGCACGAGTGCTTTCGCAAGTGTCGCGAAGTTTTCCATGTGCGGACCAAACACGACTGGTTTGCCGGCCATGATCGGCTCCACAGGATTTTGCCCGCCTTGCGCGGTCAGGCTTTTCCCAACGAATACAATTGTGGCGATACCATACCAGCGCTGAAGTTCACCCGTTGTGTCGAGAAGAATACAGTCCGAATCTGATTCGCGATCAACCGTCACTTCGCTCGCCAGCGCCACGCGCAACGGCAGAACAGCGAGTTGCGCGCGGATTTCGCGGAGCCGTTCCACATGCCGCGGCGCAATGAACAACCGCAATGACGAGAATTGCTGACGCAAGCGCAAAAAGACTCGGGCCAGAATTTCCTCTTCGCCCCGATGCGTACTGCCGCCGAACAACACTGGACGCTGTCGATCCGCATTGCTCACGCTGGTTGTTTGCGCATTTTCCTGTGCTTCTGCCGTCTGATCACGCCCATTGGGGTCGTATTTGATGCTGCCGACGGCGCGAATCCGTTCGCGCGCAACGCCGATCGCGACCCATCGATCAACATCATCAGGCTCCTGTGCGCAAACCATATCCAACAGTCGAAATGTCGGCGCCACGAAAAATCGGAACCGGCGAAATCTCCTCTCGGATCTAGGCGACAAGCGCGCGTTCACCAATACCGTGGGAATTCGGCGTTCGTGCGCCAATGCCACAAGATTTGGCCAAACTTCCGCTTCAACCAGTACGATTCGAGTCGGCCTGATCACCGCAAACGCACGCCCCATGATCGGCCAGTAATCGAGCGGTGTGTACATGACTTCGATCCAGGCCGGAGCGTTCTTGTTTGCCAGAGCGAAACCGGTCGTAGTGGTCGTAGTTAGAACGCAGTGCAAATCTGGTTCGAGCGTTTGCAATGCCTTGGCCAGTTTCAATGCGACGTTTACTTCCCCGACGCTTACCGCGTGCAGCCATGTCGATTCTTGCTTCGCCAGGCGAGCGCATACTTCGCAATCGTAAATTCCCAGACGCTGTCCGAACTTTTCGCCGTAACCGCCGCGACGAATCATCTTCGCCAAATAGCCCGGCAGAAAGAACAACAGCCCAATCGGCCAAAACAAATTGTAGATGAAACGAATCATCAAATTGCGGATTGCGAATTACGGATTGCGGATTCGTTCCAAAAACAGAACTTCCGTTGCGCCGTATTTCTTCTGGCGAATGAGATGCCACATTTTCATTTCAGGAAGAGCTTCGCCCGGGCGCTTTTCCAAAACAAAAGTCCCATGTGCGTCAAGTAGTTGAGGCAACCCTTCGTTTGCCAGCAGTTTTTCGGTGAAGCGCTCACCGTCTTCCGTTTTTTCATAAGGTGGATCGGCAAAGACAATATCAAACAATTCCGAGCCGGAAGCATGCCGGAGGAAATCAAAGGCATCCTGCTGTCGAATTCGTCCTTTCAACTTTGTTTTGGCGAGATTGCGCTCAATGATCTCTGCCGATTGTCCGTCTTCCTCGACAAAAAAAACAGAAGACGCGCCGCGGCTGAGCGCTTCAATTCCAAGTGCGCCGCTCCCCGCGAAAAGATCGAGGACGCGTGCCTCCACGACTGCGTCGCCCAAACTGGAAAAGATAGCACCTTTGACACGGTCCATTGTCGGTCGAACACCGCGCTTCGGAACTGCCAGGCGAATCCCGCCGGCGCTGCCGGCGATCACTCTCATGGCGACGAGGCCGGCGTTGGCGTTGCGGTAGCCTCAGGCAGCGCCTCTGGCGGCGAAGCAGACGCTGATGGCGCGGCGGGCACTGCTTCTTCGATCTGTTTCTTTTTCTTCTTTGCTCGCTCCTTTTTTCCGCCGCCGAAGAAGCTGTTGATCATATTGCTAAGATCACGGCCGACCAGTCTGTCCATTAAGTTTGTGCTGGGGCGATCAATGGTGCCGCCCACCTGAAAATTAATCGCAGAATAGCCCGGCTCGTTGATCGGTTGAAAATTCTGGCGGATCGCTCTGAAAAGCTGACCACGAATTTTGTCGTTGATCGCCAGCTGAGAATCGAGTTTCAGCCTGCCGTTAAACGTAACTGTTCCCGACGCCGTGAGACGAATATTCGGGGAGCGCAAAGTCAGTTCGTCGATTGTGACCAGGCCTGGATTCACGTGATATTTCGCCTCCGCTTGCTCGAGTTGAAGCTCTCTTAGTTCTTCGATCTGAAGAAGCTCCCCGAGTAACACCAGCAAGCTATATTGTTGGACCCGCCCGTCGCGCAGGGAAATTTCTCCATTTCCCACAAACGCCTCTGGATCGGCCGTTTTGCCGGAAGCTTGGAACCTTCCCTCCAACTTGCCCTGCACGACTCCCTTGGGGCCGCCCGCGTTTGCGATGATCTGATCGGCCAGCACATTGCGAAACTTTACGCTCGTAGTAAACGGAGAATCCTCCGCTTCCGGTTGCATCGCAAAATAGCCGTTGATCTCACCGTTACCGGCGCGCGCGGAAATCTTGGAAAGCTCCAGCACATCCGGCTCGTAACGCAGTGGAGAGCGCAGTTGCTCCAGAAAAAAACGGTTCTGCAAGGAAATTCTCGCCACCTTCGTATCGCCGTGGAGCGCCGAGGCGCTGCGGATGCTGGTGCGAAAGTCTACCCCATTAAAACTCGCAAGGAGTCTGCCTGCATGATCGAGAAAACTGAAATTGCCATTCTTAATAGTGACGCGTCGAACCTCGGGAGGCATTGCCAGTCTGGGTTCCTGTTTGGGAGGTTGATCGTTGACGGTTGCCTGAACCGGAGAAGGAAGATTCGCCGGAGTAACGGCAACAATAGGAGAGGACTGTGTTTGAGAGGTTTGCGCGGATTCGCTTTCTACTTCCGGCTGGGACACAGTTGGAAGCGCCTTCTTTGTTCCTCGTGACCTGGGTAATTTCCATTTTCCTTCGACGTCCTGCGGCCAAACTATGTTTGGATTGATGAGCGCGACCTCTTTGATCACCAGGCGCCGGGAAAAAAGGGAGAGGAACCGAACGCGCAGCCGAAATGTCTTTGCTTCGAGGAAATGTTTCGCACCAACTGGCGAACTTTGCCCAATCGTGATACCGCTCAGCTCCAGTCCCCCCCAGGGCGTCACGCTCATGCTACGGATTCCCAGCGTGGTGCCCAGGCGCCGGCTCAATTCCTGTTGAATCTTCGCGTGTGTACCTTGCGATTGCACATACAGATTCACGCCGGTCAAGAGAATCGCGCCAAGTCCAATCACCGCCCCTAGAGCAATCAATGAAACCCGGCGCAATCTTTTCACCGTGAGACGTTACGCAGTCCGAGTTTGAAGAAAAGGTGAAAGCCCTCTGCTACTTTTCCTTGTGACCGATACGACCGTCATTCTCAATCCAACCGCGGGCAGTCCGGAACACATTCGGAGCTGGCAGGAACGGATCGAATCACTCGCTGGCGATTGCCCCGTCCGGGTTACGGCACATTCCGGCGAGGCGGAGGAGCTGGCCAGGCGCGCAGTCGAAGCGGGATTTACGCGGATCGTCGCTGCAGGTGGCGACGGAACAGTTAGCCAGGTAGCAAACGGACTCGTCGGCAGCAATGCCACATTGGGCGTGCTCCCAATGGGCACTGTAAACGTTTTCGCGATGGAGCTTGGCTTACCATTGCACAGTCTCCGGCGCTGCTGGGAGATCATCGAAGACAGAAACGTCCGTCTGGTCGATCTGCCGAGCGCGAATGGGAAATATTTTGTCCAGCTTGGGGGCGTGGGGCTGGACGCACAGGTGGTCAAAGAGACCAGCCTCGCTTTCAAACGCAGTCTCGGTCCGCTCAGCTATCTTATCTCCGCAGCGCACATCGCGGCACGGCAACCGCCGAAGCTCTTCATCGAGTCGGAGCATACTGCAGTGGAAGAGGGATCGTTCGTGCTCATTGGCAACGGGCGCCTTTACGGCGGGCCCTTCCCGTTTTTTAAACACGCCATCATCGATGATGGATTGTTTGACGTCGTCGTCTTCAAACGCCTCGGCTATCTCGAAATCGTCAAGTATCTCCAGGACGTTGTATTCAGCTCCGACATTAAGGCTCCGGAAATCGAATATTTTCAGACGCGGCAGTTGCGCATAACGAGCGAACAGGACGTTCCCCTTGAGCTCGATGGCGAACTCGCGGGCAGTTGCCCGGTTGATTTCCGAATTCGGAAGAGAGCGCTTCGCGTTTTGGCGCCTCCGCCCTGAGCGCTTTTGCGCACTCCGCGTCATAAGACCCCGCTAACCAACTGGTCTTCGCTGAAATCCGCGTGATGTTCTGCACGATGGCTCGCAGTGATCATTGGATTCGGGAAAAAGCTGCTGCTTCAATTAATCCGGCACAGGTCGAAACTGCCCTGATTCATCTTAGGGAACACTGGCCGGAAACCGCCCAGCCTCTTGCCAGCGTTGTCGAACAATTTCCGTTGGGCGAGGCTGCCTTGCGTCATCTTCTTGCTGTCTCCAGTATTTGCGCGGCGCGGCTCACACACGATCCGGACACCCTTCTGTGGCTTTGCCAGCCGCAAATCTGCGGTGCGCCTCGCGGCTATGCGGAGATGCTGGGCTACTTGCAGAGATCGGCTGGCAACTCGATCGCAGACCAGGGTTTTTCTGCCCTTCGTTTTTGGAAGGGCCGTGAGATGACGCGCATCGCCGTACGCGAGCTTGCAAACGTGGCGTCGTTGGAAGAAACCACCGGTGAGCTTTCGCAGGTGGCGGAAATTTGTATCCGCAATGTGTTCGAACATTGGGACGCGGAATTGCGGCAACAATATGGTTCGCCCAAGGCGGAATTCGCCATTCTTGCGCTGGGGAAGCTTGGCGGCGGAGAGCTAAATCACAGCTCAGACGTCGATCTTCTCTTTCTCTACAGTGAGGAAGGCCAACTCACTGCACACATTTCCTATCACGAATTCTTTAACCGGCTGGGAAAAAGAATCCTCGAAACGTTTTCAACTCAGCATCCGGCTGGCTCGCTCTTTCGCGTCGATCTCCGTCTGCGACCGGAAGGCTCGGCGGGGCCATTGGCCCGCTCGCTCGAGAGCATGGAAAATTATTATGCCGGGTTCGGCGAAACCTGGGAACGTCTTGCGCTGATCAAGGCGCGCGGAATCGGCGGCAGCCGCGAGCTGGCTTACGAATTCCTACGACAACATCAGCCTTTTATTTACCCCAAAAGTGCGTCGCCCGACTTGCTGGATGAAATCGCCAGTATCAAGCGGCGCATCGAGCGCGATATAGTCGGCGCGGGCAAGCTGGAACGCGATGTGAAACTTGGGCGCGGCGGGATTCGCGAGATCGAATTCATCGTGCAGACCTTGCAGCTTATCCACGGAGCGCGTCATCCGTTCCTGCAGGAACCAAGTATGCTCAAGGCGCTGCGAGCACTTCGTCAATTGGATCTTCTTCCGCGCGAGGAAGTGCTGACTTGCGATAATACGTACCGATTTCTCCGCCGCGTGGAACATCGTTTGCAGATAGAGGGCGAACAGCAAACGCATATTGTTCCTCGAGACGCGGAAGCGTTGCGACGCCTTGCACTCAGCCTGCGGTTTGCGTCTAGTGAACATTTCACTGCGGCGCTGCAGGAAAAGATGCGCGCAGTGCGTCCGATTTTTCAACGGATTGTTTCAGGAACCTCCACGGTTCCGGCCAGATTACCCAAGGCAAACGATCTTGAAATTTTCAGCGATCAGAAACGCGCGACGAAAGCGCTTTCCGCTCTCGTACAGGGCGCTGCCGGTTTTCATATCGCGCCGCGCACACGCCAGATCTTTCGCAAGCTGCGTCCGGATTTGCTAGGATGGCTTGCAAAGACTGCAGACCCGGATGCGACGCTCAATCAATTCGTTCGCCTCGTGGAAGGTTATGGTTTGCGCAGTCTGTTCTTTGAGCTCCTGGTCGCAAATCCCCGATTGCTGGAGCTTGTTATTAAGACCTTCGATGCCAGTCGCTTTGCCAGCGAGCTTTTGATTCGCCGTCCGCAGCTTTTGGAGGACATCACTCGAGATCCAATATTCGGTGAACCACGGTCGGTAGCAGAAAATTTAAGGCGCCTCGATTTGTTAGACACAGATGCAAACAATCTCGACCCCATACGCGCCTACCGGCAGAGGCAACTGTTGCGCATCATCCTGCGCGACGTGCTGGGACTTATCCAGCCAGCGGCGACTTTTGCCGAGCTTTCAGATGTCGCGGAAGCGTGCCTGGTTTTTGTCGCGAAGCTCGTCGCAAGTGAGCAGTTGACCGTCATCGCGCTCGGAAAATTTGGAGGACGCGAGATCAGCTACGGCGCGGACCTGGACGTCTTGTTTGTGGGCGATGACGTTCGCGCCGCGCAGAATCTTATGATCGCCATGGCGCAGCCAACTGCAGAGGGGAACATCTGGGCGCTGGATGCAAGGCTGCGTCCTGAGGGCGAAAAAGGCCCGGTTGTCTGTTCTATCGAAACCTACGAGTCGTACTACGCAGGCCGAGTGCAGCCTTGGGAATTGCAGGCGCTGACTCGCGCACGCAGCGTCAGCGGGTCGTTGCAAAACGAATTCATGACGATTGCAAAACGCGCATGGCGTCGCGCATGCCAGGATGCCGACCTTTTCATAAAAATTGATGACATGCTTGAGCGCATTCGGCGTGAGCGCGGAAGCGGATCGGATTTTCTCGATTTGAAGACCGGAAACGGCGGCATCATAGAAGCGGAGTTTCTCGTTCAAGCATTGCAGATCCGCGGAAATATCTGGGAACAGAACTGGGAGCGTGCCGTCGATCGCATGCACGAGACCCGGCATCTAAGCAGCTCGGAGGTTGCGGAGCTGAAAAGCTCTTATGCGTTCCTACGCCGATGCGAACTTGTGCTGCGTCGATATGACAACAAAGGCGGTTCAACGCTTCCGAGCGATCCAGATGAACAACGAAAGTTTGGCATTCGCCTTGGCTACCATGAATTCGACGCTTTCCGTCGCGATTATCTCCATGCTCGAGACACGATTCACGGACTCTACCAACGGCACATTACACCGGCTTAACCGCGGTAACGATTAACGTTCGCCCAAGCAGCACGTCCCGCGAATTCATCGCTCGAACAGCCCAGGCATTCCGCTCGTCCAGTGTGCCGTAGGTGCTCTTATCACGATGATAAACGATCCAGTTTGTGGCGCGCAGAGGCACGATTAGGAACGGAAATGCCAGAAGGGAGCGGCGTTGGTACTTATCCACTGTCACTTTCAAATCCTGGAAGCCAGCACTGAGAAGCGCGTGCGATAGATAGAACCAGCTGACCGGGTTGATGTGACCACGCGTGGTGTGAATGTCGGATTCATCAGGCGCCAAGGGCCCAAATAAATTGTAAAAGCCGGACGACAGATAGCGCAGACGGGAACGCAGATTCAAAATGTTCGGCGTTGAGAACACTGCGAGGCCCCCGGGTTGTAGAACACGGAAAATTTCGCGGATGACCTTCCGATAATTTTCCAAGTGCTCGATTGTTTCGATGCATGTAACCAGCGCGAACCGATTATCGTTGTACGGAAGCGGTTGGCGATTCAGATCGACCGTGTCGATGCTGGGACCCGGAACAGATAGCAATTTATCCGTGTAATCGCAGCCAAAAGAACGAAACGGATAATGCGCTCGAACAAGCCGCAACAATTCCCCGGTCCCGCTGCCAACATCGAGATAGTCTCCGCTCGATGGCATGTCAGGCGAGGACGCGATCGCGCGAAGGACGCTTTGATGAATCCTCGAAGTGCTTAGCTCGGAAATCTCGCGTCGCGGCTTTCTCCCAAAGATTTTTCGGTAGATTTTCTTGGAGAACCTTCGAGTGCGCACAGCGAATTGTGAACTGTGTCCGATCGCATTAAGACCGGCGATCGCGTGCGAACCAATCAGCCCGGAATGCCTTTGAGCATCTCAGCGTTGGTCGGGAATTTTTTCACAAACATCAACAGTCGCTGAATCGCTTCCTCTGGTTTGTGCCCGGCCAGGCCACGCCGAATGAGATTGATTTTCTCCAGTTCCCACGGTTGCAACAGCAACTCTTCCCGCCTTGTGCCAGACAGAAAAATGTCCACCGCAGGATAGATCCGCTGGTCGCTGATTTTCCGGTCGAGCACCATTTCCATGTTTCCGGTGCCCTTGAATTCTTGAAAGATCAGTTCGTCCATGCGGCTGCCGGTTTCGATCAATGCCGTAGCAACAATCGTGAGAGAACCGGCTTCCTCGGTATTACGGGCGGCTGCGAAGATTTTGCGCGGAGTCTCCATGGCGCGCGCGTCGATACCGCCGCTCATCGTGCGACCTCCACCGCCCATCGCATTATTGAATGCGCGAGCCGTGCGCGTGATTGAATCGAGAAGAATAAACACGTGTTTTCCTGCTTCAACGAGGCGTTTCGCGCGCTCGATGGCCAATTGCGAAATGCGGGTGTGACTTTTGATGTCGGCATCATTCGAGCTGGCCATCAGCTCAGCGGTTGGATGTGACCGACGAAAATCGGTCACCTCTTCCGGACGCTCATCGACAAGCAGAATGATCAGAATGACCTCCGGATGATTTTTTGCCACTGCGTCGGCGATGTGGTGCAGCAATGTTGTCTTGCCGGTGCGCGGCGGCGCGACAATCAAACCGCGCTGTCCCATTCCCAACGGCGTCATTAAATCCATGATCCGCGTCGTGTAACGATCCGGCACTGTCTCGAGCTTGATCCGTTTGTTCGGATTGATTGTGGTCAACTCCTCAAATGGCGTGAGACCCTGATATTTCGGAGGCTCTTCACCATTGATCTTCAGCAGCTTGACCAATTGCGGGCCGCGGCTGCCGCGCCGGGTTTCACCGTAAATCCACATCCCATCACGCAAAGCGAAACGGCGAACGATTTCGGGGGTTACAAAAATATCCTGCGGCGTTTGCACGAAGTTGCGCTTTGCATCGCGCAAGAACCCGAAACCCTTGCCCGAGATTTCAATGATACCTTCGCCGAATTCCGGTTCCGCCTGAATTTGTTCGCCACCTTCGGCAGCAGCCTCCCCTGCCTCGCGCCCGCCTGAGGCCGGTCGGTCGAGCGTGTCGACATCAGTAACGGCGCTGCCAGGATTGGCATTAACTGATGAAGAATTTGGCGACTCCTCTGAGTCATCGCGCCTGAACCGATCGCCCGGGTCCCTGTAACGCTTTCGCGGGAAACGACGGCGCGGGCGATGATGACGTTGCTCCGGCGAGGCAGACTCAGTCGGCACAGGTTGGGTTTCGTTTTCTTCGTTCATAAGCTAAAATCTTCGCGGCGCAGCACCGCCTTAACGCGTCTCCTGCAAGCAATAGTTTTTCAGGCCGGCATTCTGGCCAGCAATTCGTCGGGAATTTCTAGATTTGAATAGACGTTTTGCACGTCGTCGTCGTCTTCAAGCGCATCACATAAACGGAGCACCAGACGCGCCGCGGCTTCGTCGGGTACCGCAACAGTCGTATCGGGAATGAATGTAAACTTTTGCCCATCGGTGGTTACGCCCGCATTTTTGAGCGCTTCAGCTACGGCGTATAGCTGATCGTGGGAAGTAGTAATAACATACTGATCGTCGTCGTTTGTCAACTCTTCCGCGCCGGCCTCCAAGGCAATCTCCAGTAGTCGATCCTCATCGATACTCGACCGCGGGACGGTGATTTGTCCTTTCCTGTGAAACATGTATGAAACGCTTCCTGTGGAGGCGAGATTGCCATTATGCTGGCTGAAAATGCTGCGAATCTCCGCCCCGGTGCGGTTCTTATTGTCAGTTGCCGTTTCGACAATGATTGCCACACCACCAGGCGCGTAACCTTCGTACACGATCTCCTCGAATTGTTGTCCATCCTTGTCCTCGCCGGTGCCGCGTCTGATCGCGCGCTCTATGTTATCGTTTGGCATACTCTGCGCGCGTGCAGCCTGGATCCCGCTGCGCAGACGCGGATTGCTATTCGGATCGCCGCCGCCCCGCTTTGCCGCGATGGTGATCTCCTTTGATAATTTGCTGAAGATCTTGCCGCGTTTCGCATCGATCGCGCCTTTAAACCGCTTGACCTTCGACCACTTACTATGTCCCGCCATAAATGGGGATTGTTATGCAACTGCTGATTGACCGTGCGAATTTCCGAATAACACCTCGCCGAGAGAATGGCTGGCAAGGAAGGAAACTAGCGCGGAATATTTAATCGCAGCGGGAACGGTTGTCAATCGCGCCGCCCCGTCCTCGTCCGCTTGGCGAAACAGGGCGCGTTCTGTTGAACGCCAACAAGCAACAGCGATTCAGGAAATGGTGAACACATTCCATGCAGACTTTCTGTGCCGAGATTGATCGCGAGAAAAAATGGGCGGGATGGTGAGACACCATCCCGCCCAGGATGCAAACCGAACTTAAACCGGATTTAGGGCAGTGTTAGCACCCAAGCGCTACGTCCATGCGTAGCCGCATAGAGCTTCCGTGCACTTGGTGCTATCACGACGCCTACGACCTCGACCATTGGAAGGCCAGGGGCTGCAACATTCCAATCGCTCGAGCCGTTCCCCCGCTTCAGGACGCCCCAGTCGTTGGACGCATACAGATCGCCAGTGCCAGAATCGAAGGCGACGCTCGTCGCGGGAAAATCTGGGAACGCTGTCCCTCCCGACCCATCCAGATTGGTCCATGTCGCCGTGCCTGCATTCGGGTCATAGGTCACGGAGAAGATGTGCCCGGGCGTCGTCGGGGTCAGCGAACTGTAGCTCGAATATGAAATCCAGGCGTGGTTCGCATTCGCAGGGTCGACAAAGATAGTGCTGACGAATCTGGCCGGATTATTTGCATCGAGCGAATCCAGCCGGGTATACGTCACGGAGCCAGCAGCGGCATCGGCGTTCTTCGAGATGAAGACTCGCCCCGCCGTCGTCGCTGCCCATAGCGTCGACGTATCGGAGGTGCCACGCGCGACCGCCGCCACGTTTCCGCCGGCACGAGTGGTTCCGCGATAGTCTGCAGCGCTTACTGTCAGTCTCGTCGCACCGGCTGGTCCAATTGCGACGAAGTCGCCACAGTTGGGGTTATTACCGGCGGTCGTAAACTCAGGGCAGTTGGCTTCGAGG
>DASZGW010000087.1:0-4139 GCA_035938475.1 Candidatus Udaeobacter sp. | reverse complement strand
AATCGGCGATTCCGGGTCGCCTTCGATGGAAATCAGTTTGCCGTCTTTATGATAGACCAGTTGACCACAACCGACGCCGCAGTACGGACAGATCGAGCGCGCCACTTTCGCATCGTCGATCCTCGCGTGCATCGCGCGCGTCTTGTCCGACATCGACTCGAGGCCGGTACCATCCTTGCGCTCGCGAATTTGCCTAACGAGCGGCCATTTCGAAAGCAGCGCGAACATATTCTCTATTCAGTTCTTCGCGGCGGGAGCGAATTTCAGTCGCTTGAAAATGTCACAGTGCAGCGGGCTAAGCCAGCAAAAACAAACGCGTACGGATGTTCACACCGATTGCTCACGTCGCGGCGGTCTGACGATGATTGGAAGCACAATGGAAACGAGCATCACGATGGCGATGACGTGGAGCGCGCCGGCATAATTTCCCGCGGTCTCTCGCATGCGGGCGATGTAAAGCGGCCCAAAGACGCTGGCAAAACTCCACGCCGTCAGCATCAACCCATAGATAGGGCCAACGTTTTTGGGTCCGAAATAATCCGCGGTGAAGGCCGGCATGGTGCCGAACCCGCCGCCGTAACACATCAGAATAACAAAAGCGACAATTGTCATTGTCGAGGACGAAATAATTCCCGGCAGGAACCAAAAGAGTAGGACTTGAAGAATGAACATGACGGCGAATGTCGCGCGGCGCGTTATCAAGTCGGAGACCCACGCCCAAAATACGCGGCCGACGCCGTTGCCCAGGCTGGCTATTCCGACCATGCCGCCGGCCACCAACGCAGTCACGCCAGTGAGCTCCTGAAACAGCGGCCCTTCCTGCGAAATCAGAGAAATGCCGGCCGAAGTGTTCAAAAACAGGATCAGCCAAAGCGCCCACCACTGCCAGCGCTTGAGTGCTTCGCCCAAGACGAAGTCATGCGTGGCACGTTGGGCGGTTTCTTTCGCGGTTGGAGCCCATCCTGGCGGCTGGTAGCCCTCCGGCGGATTTTGCATGAACAGCCCAGCGATGATCGTGACGATGAAGTAACCAACGCCGAGATATGCGAACGTGGGCAAAACCCCGACGGATTGAATCAACCGCGTCGCTACCGGCGCGGTGATGAGTGCGCCGGCGCCAAATCCACCAACCGCAATCCCTGTGATAAGGCCGCGCTTATCGGGAAACCATTTCACCAGCACGGCTACAGGAACGATGTAGCCGAGGCCAAGGCCCAGGCCGCCGATAAACCCGTAGCTGAGATAGAGCCACCAGAGTTTGTTCGCGGAAAAGCTCGCTAGAAAAACGCCCAGGCCATAAAGCACTCCGCCAGTTAGCGCGACAATGCGGGGTCCTTTTCGGTTCATCCACAACCCGCCAAAGAACGCCGCGAAGCCGAGCACAAAGATGCTGATGGTAAAGGTGAGCGTGACCTCCGAAATACTCCATCCAAATTGCTTCGATAACGGCACGCGGAAAACACTCCAGGCATACACAGCGCCGAGGGCGATCTGGAGAAATATTCCTGCGATTGCAATGGTCCAGCGATTAGCAGTTTTCATAAGGTCCTTTACTGCTTGCAACTACAAATCAATCGTGCGCTGATGGAGAATCGGTTGGCTCGTCGAGAGTTAGAAACGGGCTTCTTTATTCTCCGGACTGACGGCGCGTAGTGCGAGCAAAACTCGAGCTCCATTCAACTTGAATGCCGCTTCGAATGGCAAGTTACAATCTTGTGACAATTTGTTGCCACCTGAATGCGACTATGCGCTAATGATTCAATGGCACCCAGCCTCGAGTGAAGTAATCTACAAGTGTCAGGGAAATCAGGAAAAGCAGCCAAATTACGCCTGCTACGACTACCAGATGCAAAAGGCGGCTGCTTCCCTTGATCTGCATAAAGAAAGGGGCGATTTCTCAACCCCGGGAGAACGGTAGGCGGAACCTTTAGTAATTTGGGTTTCTCACTCCCAGCGCGGAGTTCGGCTCGCGCGCGAATTTGAAACCCGCGAGACGCGGCGAGCCGGGATCGACATTCTTGGCGAGCGCGAGTACCTGAAAAGCGCGCCCGAGCATTTCGGGATGCAGCAACGTTTGCAGCGCGCGTTTGGTCTTGGGCGAATCAGGTAGAGGCAACTGACCCCAGTCGCCCGCGAGCGGTTCGGCTGAACCGCCCCTACCAAGTTCGGAAACGATTCCGGTCAGGAAGTGATGTTGATCGGTGAATCCTGCAACGCGCAATCCATTTGCCTCTGCGCGACGGGCAATGCTTGTCCAACCGACCTGCATCGTGATGTCCGCGTGACCAATTTGCTCAAAGGGCGAGTCGAGGTGTCGATGGCGGGCGCGAACCTGAACATTTCCCTGAAATTCATCGCCCCAATGCCCGTAATCAATGGTGATCACATGACCGCGCTGCAAATTTGCTGCGAGGCTGTCCACCCAATCGAGCGCCGCTTGATTAAACGCCGTCGTTGAGAGTGGACGCTCGATGAACAGAAACTTGTCGCCTTGAAAATCGACAAGCTTTTCCACGTCGCCGCTGATCAAGCGTACTGGCATCGCGTCCAGTAGTTCGTTTGAAAAATGGATACCGGTGAATGGTTCAATTGAACTCCGCCATTCAACTTTGTCCCGAAATGGTTCCAGTGTCTGCGACTGCCACTCTCGCAAAATCGGAAATGGTTCGATTATTCGGTACCGCGAAGCTTCGAAGAATTCCGGCGTGCGTTCTTGCGAAGATTGGAGAACATCGCGCGCGAACTGGCCATCATGTGCGCCCTGCTCAATAATGACAAAGTCGTCGATTTTGCCGAGTTCCTCCCAGATCTCAGCGAATTGTGCCAGCATCAGTTGCCCGAAAAGCGGCCCAACGCTTACGTTAGTGAAATAATCACCTTTCCGGCCAATCGCGCAGCCGCCGGAGGAATAGTACCCGTACTCGGGATGGTAAAGCACCTGCTCCATGAACCAGTCGAATGGTTGTGGTCCGCGATCCCGAATCTCGGTTCGTATAAGCTCAATCAGGGCGGCGTTTCCCGTTTGCGTTTTCAACGCTCAACCCGCGTACGCTGAAAGCTTCGGCGTGGCAAGCGGTCAACACTCGACAGTCAACTGCAATGACGCCCGGCGGGTATTTGGTCATTGGTCATTTGAGCGTTGGGCGTTTGGCGCGTACCTTGGGAGAGCCAGTCCTTCGCAAAGCTTGAGACCGAATGCCACATATCTGAGGCCTCCACCGGGCTATCGCTTTCGGCCACCATGGTATTTGAGACCGTGGTTTTACGTGCCTATTGCCTGCGTTGCAGTGCTCGTCGTCGTCTTAGCAGTCTACATTTCCAGTCTTGTCGCCGATCTCAAAGCGCAGGCCAGAGCATTCGACCTGAACAAGCTCGAACAAATGGAATCGGCGAGTGTGATCCTCGATCGCAACGGCAAGATCTTCGGCCAAATCTACGTTGAGAACCGCGAGACAGTGCCGTACGGCCGGTTGCCTCCCGATCTCATTAACGCGGTCGTCGCCGTCGAAGACGCAAAATTTTATCAGCATCATGGCTTCGATTCGTTCGGAATTATCCGCGCAGCATTGAAAAATTTGACGGCCGGACATGTGCGCCAGGGCGCCAGCACCATTACGCAGCAACTGGCGCGCAACAGCTTTTCGCTCAAAGAAAAAACGTTACGCCGCAAGTTGCTCGAAATTTTCCTGGCACAACGGATTGAAGACAACTTCAGCAAACAGAAAATCCTGGAGCTGTATCTGAACCGGATCTATTTCGGCGGCGGCCTGTACGGAGCGGAAGCAGCGTCGCGGGGGTACTTTGCCAAAACAGCCCGTGAAATGTCGCTGGCAGAATGCGCCACGCTCGCGGGCTTGATCAAGAGCCCAAACAGATTGTCGCCATGGTCCGACCGCGCGACCTCGCGCGAAGCGCGCGATTACGCGCTCGATCGGATGCGTGAGCTTCGCTTTATCAGCCGCGAACAATGCGCTAACGCACAAGGCCAGCAAATCGTTGCGGGAAGTCGGCAAAACGCGCAGGGGCAGACCTACGCAGTGGATTACATCCGTCAGCAGGTGATCGCAGCCGTCGGATGGGACCGTGCAATCAACGAAGGCTATCGGATTCACACGACAATCGATGTCGATCTTCAAAAA